>NZ_JACKYY010000088.1:0-4173 GCF_015100075.1 Acidithiobacillus sp. HP-11 | reverse complement strand
GCGTACTCCTTATGTTGCTCTTTGAGTCGGAAACCCTTTGTAGCAACAGTACGCCACCTCATTCAAGCCAGTTGTAACGCGCCCGTACACCACTTTCGAGCATAGCTCGGGTATTCATGTGCGTGTCGCCTCTCATGCCTGCATCATGAATATGATTACTCATGTACATCCTGGCAACAGGATTGCTCTTCTTTTAGGGCAAACACTTGAACTAGCGGAAATCTCTAAGTATTGTGACACCTGTAACACATATGAAGCAATTTCTTTATTAATATAATGGAGTGTTTTAATTTTTTGTTAATCTATTTATCATGAGAATGTTCACTATTATAATGATTTTTAATGAATATTTTTTAAAATGTCATGATATTGTAAATACAGGAGACTATCCATCCATGCATACGCCAGATACACTTTCGCTGAAACCTTCTTGCAGCCGCTGCAAGGAGGAAGAGCCATTGGGCTTCGAATTTACCTTTGCGTTCCAACCCATCGTGCATGCAGGGGAACGTCGCGTGGTTGCCTACGAGGCACTGGTGCGCGGACCACAAGGTGAACCGGCGTCTTCCATCCTCGAACAACTCAACGATGCCAATCGCTATCGCTTTGATCAGAATTGTCGGATAAAAGCGGTACAACTTGCCGCAAAGCTGGGGATGTCCTGTGATCTGAACATCAACTTTTTCCCCAATGCCGTTTATCAGCCTGAACAGTGTATCCGCACCACCCTCTGGGCTGCAGAAAAGTACGGGTTTCCCATCAGTCAGATCGTTTTTGAAGTTACCGAAGGTGAAAAAATCCAGGATCATGAACATCTTCGCCGTATCATTGATTATTATCAAAAATTAGGATTTCGAACGGCTATCGATGATTTTGGTGCGGGTTATGCGGGGCTCAATTTGCTGGCGAACTACCTGCCCGATTATATCAAACTCGACCGGGAGCTGATTATTGATATTGACCGACATGAACGCCGTCAGGCCATTGTCCATGGTATACAACTGACCTGCCGGGAACTGAATATCGGCATTCTGGCAGAAGGTGTGGAAACGCTTGCGGAATATCGCTGGTTGCGTATGCAAGGTATTGACCTGTTTCAGGGATATTGGTTTGCGAAGCCTGGATTTGAAACGCTGCCAGAGGTACCCGACGAATGTTACATTACCTCCGCGCATTCAGCAGAAAGGTCTGAATAATTATACAGCATGGCATATATCACCCGATAGCTTTCCCAGTGAAGAAGGAGTTACTTCGATCAACCAAAAAGGTTCAATGGATAATCAATCCCCCCTAAAAATCTGGTTAGATATTTTTTCCAGCATGAGTAAGGCCCCATTCGCAGGAAGTGTAGACCTGCCTTGGGATCAGGCCCAAAAGCGGCTTATGGACCAGATGTTGAGCAGTCTGGATCAAAGCGGGCTGTTTCATACCTGCGCCATCGCTCGGGCCGATACCGGTCACATTTTGCGGCCTTTAGCGGTTTCCGGTCCAGTACAACAAATAGTTCTGGAGAATGTTGCTGTACTGTTTTCGCCAGACCATCCTCATGCGCGCAGCATGACGGCACGGGCTCAGGTTGAGGACCGTACCTTGCTCGTGACTGACTATGTGCACAGCGAATATTTGCAACATCCCGATCTGGCTGGATGGCGACAGGCGATAGAAGCCATTGGCATCCAGTGGCTTCTGGCCACGCCGATCCATCGACATGCCGCTGTTTGGGGGGTGCTGGTGTTGAGCGGCTTACAAGATGAGCCGCCGGAACTCATGGCCGACAGTGCGGAAAAGATGGCTGTGTTCATTGCTGATGCCATGGAGCATCTGGAAACACGTCGAAATGAACAACAGTATCGGGAAACCCTCAAAAATCTAGCGCATACCGATGCTTTAACCGATCTGCCCAATCGACGGGCGCTGGAAACGCAGATGGAGCAAGCCATGCTCCGCGCCATTCGTCACAATCGTCTTCTGGCGGTCTGTATGCTGGATTTGGACGATTTTAAGCCAATCAATGACACCTATGGTCATGAGATAGGCGATGAAGTATTGGTGACCTTAGGTAAACGTTTGACCGATATGTTGCGCAAATCTGATTTTATTGCCCGTTACGGGGGCGATGAATTCGTACTCCTGCTGGAAGATTTGGCGGGGCATGCAGACCTTGCGCAACTCCTTAAAAAAATTGAAGGGACCATCACCACACCGATCCTTCTGAGTAATGGTGAAAGCGTTCAGGTTGGGGCAAGTATGGGTGTCGTGCTGTATCCTTTTGCCGATACAGACCAAGCGGATCAGCTGTTGCGCTGGTCTGATCAGGCGCTCTATGAAATCAAAGCCCACAAAGCGGATCGAGAAAATTGCTGGGCACTTTTCGGTGAGGAAAACTTCGCAGATCAGCGTAATCCCGCACAGGTCCTGCTGGATAACGGCGCATTGGAGGTCTGGTATCAACCAATTCTGGATAGCCGCAAAGGCAAGATAGTCGGCATCGAAGCTTTGGCACGCCTGCGGGATGAAAACGGGACTATTTGGCCTCCAGCCCGGTTTTTGCCGCAATTACACGGTGAAGACTTTTCTGATCTCAACAAACAGGTATTAACCCAAGCATTGAAGGATCTCTCGATACTGGATGCCCAAGGATGGCCTTTATGGGTCTCCGTCAATCTGGATCCACGTTCGCTGTCGGGGTCTTGCATCACTTGCTTACGTGAAATACTCGGCGAAAGCACGGTAGATGCATCACGCATCACACTGGAAATTCTTGAGGGAGAGGATTTTCTGGAGCGGCAGACCGCGTTGGAATTGCTCCTGGAAATAAAAGCATTAGGCTTTCGCCTGGCGCTTGATGATGTGGGAAGTGCCTACAGCTCTCTGCTCCGCATGAAGGAACTGCCTATTGACGAAATCAAGCTCGACCAGGGTTTTGTCCGCTCCCTCGAACAGCGACCGCAGGACCTTCATTTCTTGAACACCATTCAGGATCTGGCCAACGGCATGCAGGTAGATCTCGTGGTAGAGGGTGTAGAGACTGAAGATATCCTGGATGCAGTCACCGTTATGGGAAGCACGCTTCTGCAAGGTTACGCCATTGCCAGGCCTATGCCGTTCGCAGAATTGCAGGCATTCCTCAAGCACAGCGTTTTCCCGCACCGACATCGACCCATCAGTTTGCTTGGACTGTATGCTACGCGTCTTGCTCAACACGAAGCGCTGAAAAAAACCATCATTCGCTCTCCACGCGCAGTAGATTACCTGACTCTGGCTGATGCCACGGTCTGCCCCCTCCATGGAGATATCCATCGCTTGGGACAGGATAACGTAAACCGTCTGGATCATCTGCATCGAAATTACCACCGCGCCATTGCCGTAATGGATGCCCTTATGCTGGCTGCTCCAAGTGGTGCAGATTGGAGTGTTGTTGATCAAGCTGTAGAGGCTTTTGAACAGGCTATTGTGAAAACTTATTTTGAAGAAAAAAGCAAAAAACAACAGACATCATAGGGTGAAACCGGAATCTTGTTAGTGCTTCATCAGACCGTTTTTGAGCATCTTCAACTGGCGCTCGTCATCGCAGGATAAACCAGGGATTACGATTCTCAAAAAACTGCGATTTATAGCCATCGTGATGAGTTGGGAGAACATGATGGTCAAGTCGCCGAATGACCGCTTCCGCTGCATTGCCCTCGCCATCCTATCTTCAGCACCAGATGCCTGCGCATGTCCCATATTGGGACCAGACTCCTGCCATGCGAGTTATTGCCGTGTCCACGCTCCGGGACTTCTGGAAGCTCCACCCCAGTGCCGAGCTGCCTCTAAGGGCTTGGTACGGGGAGGTTGTGAATGCGACATGGACTCAACCCGCAGATATCAAGGCACAGTATCCTAGTGCCGGCGTGCTGAAGAACCGCCGGGTTGTTTTCAACATCAAAGGCAATGATTATCGGCTGATCGTCGCTGTGTCATACAAGTTACAGATTATCTATGTAAAGTTTGCCGGCACTCACAAAGACTATGACGCAGGAGCTATGCTCGAAAGTGGTGTACGGGCGCGTTACAACTGGCTTGAATGAGGTGGCGTACTGTTGCTACAAAGGGTTTCCGACTCAAAGAGCAACATAAGGAGTACGCCGTGGAAAAGAATACCNGTCTCTTATACACATCTCCGAGCCCACG
>NZ_JACKYY010000086.1:0-4606 GCF_015100075.1 Acidithiobacillus sp. HP-11 | reverse complement strand
ATGAAACTGCTGAAGATCGGCCGACAGACCCGGCCGATCTTCAGCAGTTTCATCTCCTGCGCCAGTTCCAGGACCTGCACGAACAATCCTTGCAGTTCGCCCAGAAAACGGCGACGGAAGGTGGCCAGGGTATCGTGATCCGGATGGCTACCGGCCGCGAGGTAACGGAAAGCCACGGAATCATAGGTGGCTTGTTCCAGTTTACGGCTGGAAAAGACCCCGTTGGCATAGCCGTAGACCAGAATCGCCAGGAGGGTGGCCGGGTGATAGGCCTTATGACCACGACCCGCATATTGTTGGGCCAGTAGAGAGGTCGAGCTGATCAATGACTTCCACAATAAAACGCGCCAGGTGCCCTTCCGGGAGCCAGTCGTCCATGGAGGGGGGGCAGAAGATAATCGATCTTGCGGTCAGCATCGAGGAAGTGGGCCATAAAATCACTCATCACATTGAATTATAAGTAATTATATGATATTTTAGGCAAAGTGAAAGTCCGACAGACTGCTAGGAGATTTGGTTCGTGAACCACTTAAAGCAGACTGCAGAGAAGCTGGCACACCTCCCAATCCACAGCCTAATCCAAGTCGGTTTCCTTTGAATAAAGGAGATACAAAACGCTGAGTGCTTACCCTCGTTGCATGAAGGGCGCACCTTTAATTGCCTACGTAACCAAATTCTCCGCGCCATTGTCCATGTTTGATATCCAGACTCAGCCAGCGCGGCAGGAACGGTTCCACTCGTTTGATGGGGAAGGTTTGCAGATCGGGCACCGGTTGGTCGGATATCAGGCAGGTCTTTGTGCCGACGGCGCGGAACCCGATCCGTACTTGCTGCTCGCCGCCATCAAGCAGGAGGGCGTCAGGATGTTCTGACTCCAGGAACAGCACCTGTTTGCGAATCATGCAACTGAACAGCAATTCAAGATGCACCAGTAGTGGTGTCTCACGTTGCGCTAGCGCGCTTCGAGCAGCAGCGGTCAGGCGCAGTTCGATTGTACCGGAGTGCGTGCTGGATTGCGCCGAGGTGACATCACGCATTGGTGTTGTCTCCTGTGGATTCCCACAGAGCCTCGCTGACCACTTGGACACCGAGGTTGTAAGCCGGCATCCCGCCGACAATGGCTGCCGTTTCGCACACGCCGTGCAGCTCAGGCGCGTCCGCGCCTGCCTGGATGGCGGCATGTGCGTGCATCAGGGCGGGTGCCTCACGGCCAAGTACCAGAAGCATGCCCAGGTGGACAAGCTGCTGGGTTTTGCGTTCAAGCGGATTGTGATGGATCAGCGTGTCCCGCAGGTGCTCAATGGCCTCGAGAGCAGCCTCACGGCCAGCTCTGCGTGCCAGATCAATTCTCAGGCGTACGCTATCGGGGATATATCCGAATAGCTCCTTGTAACGTGTCTCAACGGGAGTTTCATTCATCTAGCGGATTCCTTAAGTGTTCGTGTGTTGCGGACCGGCAGTGCATCGTAGCGTTGGATAAAAAGATCGAAGGCTTGGCGGCGGCGCGCAATGTCCTCGCGCCACTCTGCCAATTCGTCAAGACCCGCTGGGGTAATCTGGTAAACGCGGCGTGCCGCTCCAGAACCGACAGTGCTCCACTCCGAACGCAATGTGCCCCGTGCCTCCATCTCTCGCAGCAGTCGGTAGAGATTGCCGGCATCTACGGTGAGCCCTTCCGGCAGTAGTTCGTTGATGCTCCGGTGAAGAGCGAGGCCATGCGCCGGCGCCTCCGCACAGAGGAGCAGCGCAAAGCTTGCCAGGTGTCGGCCTTGGCGATTTGATTCTTTGGGTCTCAAGACGCCTTCCGGAAACGTTGCATGCGTTCCGCCACTTCTTGATAAGCGGCATCAGGTAGGGCCTTTTCTCCGCCCAGCACGCGCGCATGCAATACCAGTTCTGCGGCCTCTTCCAATGCTGTCAGGCGGTTCAGTGCCACTTCAGGCGTCTCGCCCGTCACCAGTACGCCATGGTTGGCCAGCAGTACGGCTACCGTATCGGGCCTATCGAATGCCTCGAGTATGCCATTTACCGATGCGCTCGAACCGCGCGGTGCCCAAGCGACGACGGGCACATCAGTATGCATGCCTTGGCGAAGCATTGGTTCGTAAACTGCGGGCACGGGCTGCTGGGCGACGGCGAACGCGGTGCTGTGGGCCGGGTGGCAGTGAATGATCGCGCAGATGTCCGCACGATGCCGGTAAAGCCGGGTGTGCATCTCAATGATTTCTCGGTAATTGGCATCGAAATCAGACTGCAGGCCTTCTGCCGCGACCGGAAGCCAGGAGAGGTCCTTTTCACCCAGATTGGCGACCGACCCGCCACGGGTGATAAGCAGGCGGTCGTCCTGCCGCGCAGAAAGATTGGCGTGTGCTCCACGGAACAGCAGACCGCGCTCACGCAGCGCATTGGCGGTACGAATCAGTTCCTGTGCCAGATTTGGTGTGTTGTCAGACATAAGTCACCTCACAGTTAGATGGTTATT
Organism: Acidithiobacillus sp. HP-11; assembly: GCF_015100075.1. NCBI lineage: Bacteria > Pseudomonadati > Pseudomonadota > Acidithiobacillia > Acidithiobacillales > Acidithiobacillaceae > Acidithiobacillus > Acidithiobacillus sp. HP-11. The sequence continues at coordinate 2,124 of NZ_JACKYY010000086.1, read as the reverse complement.
GGTTGGTATATGTAAATCACATATACATAGCATAACAATACTCTTGGCCTTGAAGCAGTGCAAGCCATTTAGATCGTGAGGCGCAGCCGGCGGAGATGCGACGTTTATCGGTCGACGAGGTGCTGGCGGATGCGCAAAAGGGCGGTATCGTTGTGATTGTCCAGTGTCCACGGTTCACTTCCAGCAGACGCTGCGGTGAAGCCTCCTTCGGAGTACGACTGGTGATCCCCAATGCCACTTCCAGAGAGCGCTTGCCGGTTTTCTTCTGGATACATTCCCGCTCTATCCGGAAAGTCTGGCCGACATGTGGGAAGTCGACGTAGTCATTGAGGGTTGTACTGCACCAGATCCGGCGGGTTTCAATAAGACCGTGATCGGCCGGCGAGACCTCCACGAAGTCGGGGGCACCACAATGGGCGAACTGTGCCGCGATATCCTGTTCCAGGGTCGGCTGATTTCCCTTCACGGTAAAATAGTAATGGGCCTGCTGTTCTATCAGGTAGGTAGCCAGCGCCCGTTGGGTCAGCAGCCATCAGGGCCTGATAGCACGCTTCCTCGGCGTGTTCGTTCGGGCGAACCCGAATATCTGCAAGCATTTTATTGAAGGATTTTGTCGATTCCATACCGCCCGTTTTACCGAAAATCCGGGCCGGAGTCCAGTATAGCGGGTTACAGGCTTGTTTTATATCCGGGTTTTATGGAGGACAAATCTACCGCGTAATAACAGAAGGGTGCCTTGAATAACAAAAATTTTGCGGTTTGAGACGGGCACACATCCTTTCCACTCGCTCTTTTCAGCGATTTCAGATTATTCCGCATCGTCATGATGTTCTCTATGCTTTTTTGCCATTCTTGCGGGTTTTAAAGGGATTACTCCCTACTAAGTTACCTCTTGCTTCAACAAGTGGGTGAATCGACGCGTGTTGCAGACCAGATTCATCATCCCGGTTTGAGAAGATACTGAATCTGGTATTCGGTCTGTTCATCACTGAGATTATGCAGTTGCTGCAGAACCATCATCTTGAATAGCAGTATCCGGTCATAGGGCTTCCTGCCACCCGGTCCTTGGCCTTTGCCTTCGGTATGCTATCCAGAATCGGGCCGAAGCGTTCCCAGGGAATCACGCGATTCAGCAAGGGCAGACCATCACCCAATATATCCAGCGCTCTAACCCGGCGATCTCCGGGGAAGAATTGTGTTTGTCCAACCAATCCGGCCATGGCTGCTTCCCATTCCTATCTACTCACCACATTTTAATAGAAATGGGGAGTTTTTTTGAGTTGCTCTATGCCTATGTGCCCCCACCATGATTGGTGGGAACTGGCCTGGACAACTATCATCCACAACGCGTTTAAGGAGTATTGGCAAAGGATATTTAAAGCATATGAGGCTTCTTGCAAACATAGTAGTATCGATATATTGTTCTGTACCAAGATGGTTTGTAAATATAATAATTACCAGATAAGCGTACAGAGAAAACAGCTGAGGAAATGCCATGAAAAAAACACCAAACTCCTTGAAAAAAGATCACAGACAAATGATTATTGATGCGGCGGAACAGCTTTTCTCGCAAAAAGCCTTTGATTCTGTTACAACGAGCGAAATAGCCAGAAAATCGGGTGTTAGTAAAGCTAATATTTATTACCACTTTTCAAATAAAAAAAATCTTTATATGGCTGTTTTAGGGTTGGCCAGTCAAGCCATTCGTAAAGATTTGAGTGCAGCACTGAAATCGGAACATTCTATAGTAAATACCTTAAATGAATTTGTCAGAAATCATTTAAATTCGATGCTTTTAAAGCCGCATTTAGTGCGCTTACTTTGGCGAGAAATTACAGAGGAAGGTTCACATAGGGCTCAAGATTTTGCAGAACAGGGGTTTTTAGACATCTTTCTTGATTTGGTAGAATTAATCAAGCTAGGGCAGACACAGGGAGAGGTACGATCTGATTTTGATCCAGCTGTTGCTGCCACTTTACTGCTAGGGGCCAATGTATTCTTTTTTCAATCTCACGATATATTGCGGGCTCCTCGCTACTTGGAGTGGATACGAGGGTACGGTAGTCTTAGGGCATTGCTGATCTAGGGAAGGTTAATGATGGACGAAGACAAGCTGTTTACCTT
>NZ_JACKYY010000091.1:0-3742 GCF_015100075.1 Acidithiobacillus sp. HP-11 | reverse complement strand
ACCGTGAAAGTCACATGATCCACCAACCACGGCGGAACCAATCCTAACGCGAGAGAAAACAGCTCTTCAGGGACCATCAGCTAACTCCTATTCAGGGCACGACCGCTCCACAGCATTCTACCCCCTACCCACTCAATCTGACGAAGAGCCTGGAAAGTTCTCTCCCAGTGGCAATTATTTTTAAATTCTGCCCTAAAAATCGCACTAGAGAGCCCTCTGATGTGGAACTTATTGTTTGTAGGCTATTCAGGGCGGCGTTATGAGAGATGTTTGATGAAGTGATCCACAATAAATCGATGCGATCCCCTGGACGCAGCATTTTATCCAGAGAATTTTCGGAATTTACTGAAATGGTCAATGCAACGTGTTGATCGTCAAGAACGTCCGCTGGACTCTCTGTCGCGTTAATCATCGACAGTGTAATTGGCTTTCCTTTTTCTGCCTGAAAGAGCAGCCTTTTCAAGGCGATCTTATCGAAATCTGTATCCAGAACTGCGCCTGCAGGAGCGTTGTCGGCCGGGATAAAGCGACGTGCTACCTTGGCTAAGGTAAGGACAGTACCAGCGGGTAGATTTTCTATTGGGACAACTACTGATACGGTACTTTCCTTCTTGGGAGTTAATTCACTTAGAAGGCGTTTTTTCAGCGCAGTTTCCTGAGCATCCAGTGTGTGAATAGCAAGCACTGCTGCGGCAAAACCCGCTGTGATGGCAAATTCCAAAATGATCCAGCCACTTAGGGCACGCTTTTTCTTTTGCAGTAATGGGGGGGTGGCGGATGGTTCAGGGATGTTTTGAGTCGACACGAGTTATCCTCAAAAAGGCAGAGTGGCGATAGCTGCAGCCCAGCCAAAATCGCTGGAAAATTTCCGCAATGCATCCATCAGTTGCACGATGGGACTGGGTGCACCCACAAACAGTAAGCCGAGCGCAAATATGGCGACGATGGCATACTCAATGCTGGACTGACCTTTTTCATTCATCGGCGGTCTCTACCGTTGATCCAGCACAACAATGACACGACTTTCACCAACTCCATCGGCACCAATAACCATATCGAGGTGGCGGTTGTCCTTATTCATGGAAATAACGGATGTCTGCCCCTGCATTGCCGGGCTTCCACGCCATTGTCGTGCCAGAAGTGCTTTTTCCAGGAGCGTACGTAAATCAGATGCAGGTATGTTCACATGTATATGCAAAACTCGTCCGTGTATCCCATGATCGTGACTATCAATGTCCTGCAATATCTCGGCATTCGCAGGGAGAGGCAAATCATCTGGCAGAGGATCACGCTCTGTCCTCTGGTCCATGCGTAGGCTGGAGAGTGTCCCGTAGGCAGTATTCCCTTCCATATGCCACTGGCTAGTGAGCGAATATGGGGGAGTTATACAACCCTGAATATGCTCACCACGAAGATTATTTTCGGTATATGATCCTCTTAGTTGGGCGCAGGCTTCGACAAAATGGGAACGCAGCCGCTCTTCCTCCGCATTGACATGAAATTGTGTAGCATGAATATCCACGCCATTGATTTTGAGGCGGCCCGCTAAAGGCTCTGTCACAGTATTTTCAGGTGTTGGTAGTAAGAGGGGATTTTCTCCCGCCCAAACGCCTGTGTTACCCAGGCAGAACATACAGAGAAGAAGAAGTTGATTTTTTCTCATGACCTTCCATCTCCAGGATAAGGTTGCAGGCGATCTCCATACTGAACTTCTGGATCTACATGCCCGTAGCCCAGCTGGTTGAGTTCAGGAAACAGTACGCCTCCCATAGTCTTTACAGTGTTGATCAGACCATTGTCGAGATAGGCGCTGGGCAGGAGAGTTTTAACGATTCTGATTTCTTCTTCAGGACCATTAGCTGTCCATGCGTCCGTCAAAACCGCTGCTTGTGCGTTAAATCGCATACCATCTGAGAAGGTGCTGCCTGGCAGGTAGACGTAAGAGGGTAAACCTCTTACTGGCACACTGATGTTTGCCACTGTGGGCCCAGTCATCTGCAATGGGATTTTGGAGATTTTCATGAGCGTTCCCAAAAATTTCATAGACACTCCATCGGCGATATTTTCTTCATGTGTCGAAATGCTTATGTCTGCCAAATTACGGAGTAGTGGCTGGCCATCATGTCGGGTTAGTATTGGGTTTACGGTATTACTATTGCCGGAGTTGATAGATGCGAGCCCTATGCCGTGAGGACCAAAAAAACGTATTGCGGCCTCGTTTCGTAGCTCGCTGTCATTTTTGATGGCGGACCATTCCCGCCCTGGAGGAGGAGACTTTCTCCACACTATTCTCTCCCAAGCTACATAACGCGCCGCCTCGATACTTCGCAATTGTGTAAAACTCCATTTGCCAGTGTAAATGGCAAGGAAAAATAGAGGAATTATTGCAAAAGCCGCAAGCACGACGAATTCGGTGAGTGACTGCCCATGTTCTGCACTATGCGAGCTATCCCCAAATAATTTTTTTTAACAGGAATTTTTTTCAGCATGAGAAGCATCATGTTTATTGCAAGCCAAGCAAAGTCGCATACAGCGATCTTTCGCGTGCATTCAAATCCACTAGTCGGGCTTCCCAGAACGGGCTAAAAAGATTGGCGCGCTCGTCATAGGCATCAGCGCGTTGCCATAATGATGCAGGCCGTCGGAAAAATGCTTGAGCTTTGGCCATGGAGCGTATGTGCTTGCCTGGATTGTCCTGTGCCAGTGAAATGTTTGTTTTATCCTGAGCGGACTGCTTGATGCCCAAAGCGTTGCTGGCATCCCGTACGTTTTGGCGATCATGCTCCACAACTACAACATAAGAAGGCATTACATCAGCTGGATCTCCATTCGCGTCCTTAAGTTGTGGGCTATTCCGATTAAAATCCCAGTAGCGACTGATTCCACCAGCAGAAAAACGTGTTGCATCGCCGCCGACCGAGCGCATGGATGCCCCCGTGCTATCTTGCTCTCCGGGATTTTTGAAAGCAGCAATATTGGACCCTTGAGCATTTTGCGAACGGGAATCCTGATAGGCTGGTAAGTTGACTGTACGTTCTGTAGATGGAAAAACTGTTTGGGGAGTAGAACTTTTTTCCAGATATTGACCAGGATAGGAGAAATTACTACCATTACCGGTTTGTGATGCTCCATAACCTAATGGGATTTCAATCCATTTTTTGCCACCCAAAATTATTCCTTTTCTGGCCCAAACATGTAATGACAATGTGTCCATACCGGACCAGACAAACTTTCCTTCTGAAGTTTTGGCTATCTCCGAGCCTCCAGCGCGACGAAATTCCCAGCCGGTAACATACAGATTTCCCGATTTAACAGGGAGAAGAGGTGTAGGCAGATTATTCCGGGTGGATGTAAAACCATCTCGTGAGGCATTGATCATAGAGGCCATGCGGTTTTGAGCCTGCTCTTTGTCACCGCCCCAACGCTGAAGGAGATTCCCACGATTTTTGAAATAACTACTTAGGTTGGTGGCCATAATAATTGTGTTTAATTGACCGTTGGCATCATTCAGTTTAACCACCTGTTCAGCAAGGCTCCTCGCTACTTGGAGTGGATACGAGGGTACGGTAGTCTTAGGGCATTGCTGATCTAGGGAAGGTTAATGATGGACGAAGACAAGCTGTTTACCTTGGCGTTGGGGTTGGTTCCGCCGTGGATGGTGGACGATGTGACTTTCAAGCTGGAGGAGAAGCGGTTGGACCTGCATATCAACCTGTCTCTTATACACATCTCCGAGCCCACG
>NZ_JACKYY010000085.1:0-4983 GCF_015100075.1 Acidithiobacillus sp. HP-11 | reverse complement strand
TTGCTGATCTARGGTAAACAGCTTGTCTTCGTCCATCATTAACCTTCCCTAGATCAGCAATGCCCTAAGACTACCGTACCCTCGTATCCACTCCAAGTAGCGAGGAGCCTCATGAAAGTGATAACAGGATAATAAAAAACATAACCAGTTGGGATCTCTATGAAAAAATATTCCATGATGCGATTAACAAATCCACTACAGGATATGCTTTTATTGAAACAGATGGTCGGGCTTACGCCAATCCGATGAGGATGGAAATGATTGCCAAGGCAACAAAAGATTTGCTCATAAAAATGCAATCCTGTTGTCCTGGCTGCGGAACTCCCGGATTTACTGTAATCGAGCGCTTTCCAGGATTGCCTTGCAAGAACTGCAATGGACCTACCAAAATATTTTATATGGATTTATACGCATGTCAAAAATGTGGAGAACACAGGGAAATAAAATGCACAGATCAGGAATGGGCGGATCCTCTTTATTGCGATTTTTGCAATCCATGATCATGTTACTATTTTTTTGTGCATATCGAAAAAACTCTCTATTTCGATTGTATATGATAAAAGATAAACAGTTGGAAGGAAAAGGATATGACCGATGAAGCCCAGAAAAAGCGCGATCAAAACCGACCTGTTTTCCGCAGATCTGCACCATCGGAACAGGGTCAGTTGAAATCCACTTCTGCGGATTGGCTGCCATATCGATTTTACGGCACTAGCAGCGCAGGTATATGGCGCCACCCATCGGCCGATGGGTGGCCGCACGTCCTATCCCACCGAAGTCATGCTGCGGATCCTGGTATTGAAGGTCTGTATAATCTGTCAGATGAACAGCTATCGGATGACGGTAATTGTTGCAATTGCAGACTGAAAGCGGTCATTCAGCAGCGGAAAGCAAATGGCCCAAAGCAGTTATCCAAGTTGAGTATCACCAGTGCCTGGAGCTAGGCCATAAATTGCTTTATCTGGCCGATACATTGCTGTGAAAATTCAATGTGATTCATAAACTGAATCTGGCTGGGGTAAAAAACCCAGGGTCTATTATCCTTTTGAAGCTCAGTTTCAGCAGCAGGTGATAGAAAATCATTTCCTGATGATTTCGGGGAAGTAGATCGATACCCAGCCATAGATGATCCCCGTGGAGTAGTACTTCAACATCACTACCGATCTCCACGTCAAAGGTGGAACCTGCGGACCAGCGACCCGAGGCCTCTACCCTGAAATGGAGGTCATGCTTGACACCGTACTATGCTACGGCATCTATAGTCCTTAGTAGACATGTTGAAGAACGCTTCTATCCAGGTGAGTGGAGGTTCAGACGTTATGAATACTAAGGTCAGTAAATCGGATCCACAGGGATCTGGCTGCGCCACCAATAACTCGAATATGCAGAATGTCCGACCAAAGGGGCTATGGGGGTTGTTAGTAGCGGTCGTAGTGGGTTTCCTGGCTTCCGCTTGCTGTGTCTTGCCGCTATTGCTGATTGTGGGGCTGGTGTAGGCGGCGCATGGATGGCTAACTTGCGGGTGCTTGATCCTTACGCCCCTTACCTGGATGTGGTCGTGTTGCTCTTTTTGGGATACGCCCACGTTCAGAATTATCGCGAAAAAAAGGCGCTGGCCTGTAGTTCGTGTTCGATGGTTGGACGATTGGGCCGTTGGCAATCCCCTCTTTTATGGGCGGGTACCGTTTTGGTTATTGTCTTTCTGGCATTGCCGCATGTGTTGCCCGGCTTGTTGATGTAGTTCTTTTAAATTGCAATGAACTCAAGGAGACTAAAATGCACATAAAGATAAATTCAGGAAAAAATCTGGTGTTAATATCTGCGCTTTCACTGCTGGCAAGTGGCGTGCTCGCTATGTCTTTCGCGTGGGCTGGCACGCCTTCTTCTGCTGCTGTCGTGCAGGCAGCTTCTGTTACGTCGGTATTCAGCGTGCCGTCAATGAGCTGTGGGGATAAGGCCTGTGAAACGGCTATTTATATTGCACTGCATCGCATCCCGGGTGTGCAGCATATCCATATTGATGACATGAAAAGGACGGTGACGGTGACCTATGATGCCAAAAAAGTGAGCCCGTCTGTTCTCCTGAAAACCTTTAGGAATATTGGGTATCCGGCTTCTTTGGCGCATGCTTGATTCGCGTATTGAATTACGAATACAAGGAGTATCACGATGAAAAAAACCATTCAGTTGAACATACTCGGGATGACATGTACGCACTGCGCTTTGACCGTAGAAAAAGCCCTTAAGGACGTCGCCGGTGTCGACAAAGCAAACGTTTTCTTTCCTGAAGGTTATGCGGAGGTGGAGGTAGCCGACGACGTTGCTGATTCCGTGCTCACTGCGGCTGTCGTCAAGAGCGGTTACGGCGCACAGGTCGCCAAGGTGGACGCAGACCTACACGACCGAAGCACTCGTGTCGATGCGCCTGCAGCAGAAAAATTACACGTGATTGTTCTGGGATCTGGATCGGGAGCCTTCGCTGCGGCGATCCGCTGTGTTGATGGTGGCGCGCGCGTTACGATGATCGAAAAAGGGACGTTGGGGGGAACCTGCGTCAATATTGGCTGCGTTCCGTCCAAAATCATGATCCGCGCGGCGCAAATGGCACATTGGCAGCGCGCACACCCATTCCAGGGACTGGGCCATTGTGAGCCTACGGTGGAACGTGTGGCACTGGTGGCGCAGCAGCAGCAGCGTGTGGACGAACTCCGCAACGAAAAATACGTCAACGTACTCGCTTCTCATCCAGAGATTACCCTGCTCCAGGGAACCGCTCGATTCGCCGATGCCCATACTATTGTCGTGCGCACAGACGACGGAAAAGAGCAGTCCGTTCGGGGAGATCGCATTCTTATTGCTGTTGGTGCGCATCCCCATGTGCCTCGAATACACGGATTGAACCAGACTCCCTACTGGACGTCGACAGAAGCACTTGTCGCCGAAGAAATACCCCGGCATCTGGTGGTATTGGGTGCTTCGGTGGTGGCTGTAGAGTTGGCACAGGCTTTCCGCAGACTGGGTGCAGAGGTCACTATTCTGGCACGCAGTACCTTGTTATCCAGGGAAGATCCAGCACTAGGCGCGGGTTTACAGACTGTCTTTGCAGAAGAAGGTATCCGGGTGCTTCAGCAGACGGTTCCAGAAAGCGTGCACCATAATAATGGGCAGTTCGAGATCCAGATTGATTCGGAGCGGCTCCGTGCAGATCAGTTGCTGGTGGCAACGGGTCGCCAACCCAATACGCAGGATTTGGGATTGGAATTCCTTGGAGTTGCCACCAACGAGTTTGGTGCCATCCTGGTTGATGACCACATGCGTACGAGCGTTTCCCACATTTTTGCGGCAGGAGACTGCACTACGCATCCTCAGTTCGTGTATGTCGCCGCTGCGGGGGGCACACGTGCCGCCGTCAACATGTTAGGAGGCGATGCCGCACTGGATCTAAGTGCCATGCCGTCTGTGGTTTTTACAGATCCGCAAGTGGCTACGGTTGGACTGGATGAAAAGGCGGCTGAAAAGCGGGGGATCAAAACCATCAGCCGCACCCTGAGTCTGGACAATGTCCCCAGAGCCTTGGCGAATTTTGACACCCGAGGATTTATCAAGCTGGTAGTGGACGAACCCACTGGAAAATTATTGGGGGCGCAGATTCTGGCTGCTGAGGGTGGTGAAATTGTCCAGTCTGCGGCATTGGCTCTACGGGGTGGATTGCGCTTCCAGGATTTGGCGGATCAATTGTTCCCCTATTTGACCATGGTGGAAGGACTGAAACTCTGTGCCCAGACATTTACCAAGGATGTCAAGCAATTGTCCTGTTGTGCCGGCTAACGGATAAGGAAAGCCATCATGCGTCAGGATCACATGGAAAGAGGGCTGCAAAATTTATTGAGAGAATTCCCGCTCCAGTCTCGAGTCATGAACGAACCGGTTTTCAGCAGAATTTTCACCTTCTGCAAGGAAATGTGTCATGACTGAGCCATCTCATCGACAAGGTTATCGTATTGGCGAAGTGGCCAGTGCTGCCGGTGTCCATGTCGAAACGGTACGCTATTATGAACGGGAAGGTCTTATCGTGCAGCCCAAGAAGCCGCATCTTGGATCCCGTCGGTATCCCGAGGAGACTATTGCCCGCATTCGGTTTATCAAGCACGCCCAAAAGCTTGGCTTTACCTTAAAAGAAGCGCGTGAACCCCTTCTGTTGCAGACCAACAAAACCCAAGCCTGTGGTGCAGTACTGCATCAGGCAAAAATCAAACAATCTGCGGTGCTTGCAAAAATTCAGGCTTTGCGAAGACTGGAAATCGTATTGGCCCGTCTAATTCAGGATTGCCAACAAGAATATCCCAACCAGCATCATGCGTGTCCGATTTTGGAATGCCTGGAAGCAGATGACGCAAACATGGATGATTTGCTTACGGACGCGGAAGAATGATGATGATGGCCTTGAGCCAATTCGGCTGGAAATGATATGGAAATCATTCAACGAATTTTTAACGCCGTATTAATTGCCGCTCTTTTTTGTTCGATACCGGAACAGTCTTGTGCAAAAGCCGTTGCCAAGACAACTCCATCAAAATCTGGGCTCCAAGGTGCGCTTCGTGGGTATAGCACTGGATGGCAAAAGATCTGCTGAGAAATTTATAGATAAGCCCAAATTGATAGGCTTTCACGTTAAAACATATTTTAAGTTTATTTTTATAAAACATCTCATTTAGGATTTGGAATATACTTAACCTGAAGTTTCACCGATTTTCATGAGGAATAGGTCGCCGCATGTTACGCCACCATACGCATGAGCATCTGCGTGAATGATTTATGAGGGGGTTGGCAGAGATGGGGCCAAAGTCCCAGAAAATGGTCGGAGAGTGCTTCATCTGCAATCAGTTTGCGGACATCGGAGAAGGCGAAACTGGTCCGTCCCTTGACGATATGGCGGCGCTTGGGGTCGGCCGTGATCCGGTCGGCGTAAATCCAGGTCAGGGT
>NZ_JACKYY010000084.1:0-5055 GCF_015100075.1 Acidithiobacillus sp. HP-11 | reverse complement strand
CGTGGGCTCGGAGATGTGTATAAGAGACAGGTAACGGCACTCTGGAAGGTTTCAACAGTCTGCTCCAGTCCGCCAAATCCAGGGCACGGGGCTATCGCACCCACAAGAATTTTATTAACATGGCTTACCTCGTACTGGGTAAGCTGGATCTCAAGCTACCCACTTAAAACAGCGAGGAACCAATTTTATTAACATGGCTTACCTCGTACTGGGTAAGCTGGATCTCAAGCTACCCACTTAAAACAGCGAGGAACCTCCAGCCACGACTATGGCCAACCCATATTGATCCACCACACCCGAAGCCGAAACGACTGCGGCATGGAGATAGCTCAAAAAATAGCTGGAAACTGACATCAGGATTTGGGGTCCGTACGTGATAAGCGAACGGGTAACATTCTGGTCAGCGTATGATCGCGAAGCACGTAATGATGATAAAGTGCTGCCAGGCTATGAATAACGATTAAAAACGCCAGCGTCAACGCTACTGCTGCATGCCATTGCAATACAGTAGAAAAAGCAAAGTGGGGATCGGCGGTAATGGGAAGCGGCATATGCCATGCCAGAATCGTCAAGCCCTTACCCAGAAGCCCCATTATCCAGATACCGATGGCGCATTCAACGAAAATGAGCCCATAAAACGCACCATGGACCATCTTGGCCCATAGCTGGTGACTTGGTTGTGCGCCTGCGCCTGATCTGCGTCCAGTAATGACCCGTACAATAAATAACGACAGCGTGAGCAATAAAATAAGCAGCCCAATCTCTTCATGCACCACAATGGCACTTGCCAGATGGTCTTGCAGCCAGGCTATACGTAAGTTGGCAGCACCCAATAGGCCCTGAAAAACAATCAGCACGGCGATCAACCAATGCAATACTTTGAACAGAGCACTCTCCTCAGTCACCGAAGATCCTGTAACTTTTTCAAGCCCATTTTTTGCCATTCAGACTCCTTTTAAATATTTCTATGCTTATAAAAAACTAATCTACGGCATGCAGTTGTAGCTTTATGTTGGGTAGCCAGGAATTTTCCGAAAAACTACGATCTTGTGCGAGCTTCTCCAGGGTTTTCAGGGCTACACGATGATTCTGATTTGGCAACCAGAGAGTCGCCTGCTTTTCCGATTTCAGAATGCTGCGATTCGCAACGTGGTGTCCATACCATTTTTCAACACCGGCAAAAAGTCCTTGTGGTGGATGTTCCGCAGCATGAAGCATGAGATGATAGATGTGCGGGTGGCGTAAACCGGCAATGCCTACCAACCATAACCAGGATTGCTCTGCTGAAGTTAAATTCTTGAACCAGGCAGGTGCAGCGGCAACACATTCTGCCTTTTTGCCAACAATGGCTGTAAGGTAAGGCGCCTCTGGAATATGGGCGACATGCCTAATTGACTGCGGCTGGTCTATATACAGGGCAACCTTTTGCCTGGACCATGATTCTGCAGTGTGAGCCGAAGTCTGCATGCGGCGATTCGTGATGGCATGCTCCTTGAGATAGTCGCAAGCCGCTGTGGAATGCAAAAAAACATGTCCAACAGCGGGTTGAGCCACCAAGGGGCCACCAATCAGGGCAAGCATATATAGCAACTTGCACAGAGTGTTTAGGATGTCGTAATGACATTGATTTCGGGCCGTGACCATTTATTGGTTATTCCATCCCTAGCAATGCTGATGAATATACCAGATTTTATGAAGGGTTTTTTTCATAGATCGGGCATCATGTAGAGCTGCTTTGAAATGATGCGCTTTTACAGCTAAAATAGCGTCATATCCCAGTCGTTCCGCCTTGTTTTTCAGTATTTTTGTTTCATAGTGAGGATTTTGCGGAGCATGATCCTCATGGGCCACGGCATCAACCGAGCTGAAACACAAAACACTTGCGGTTACTATCTGAATTATCGTTTTCCAGTTTGTCTTTAAGCTCATGAGAATCCCCCTGTGCTAATCGATTTAACCAGAGATGAATCCCTTCGGGAGAGCCGTACGGGCCGCCTCAGCTCCCAATAGTTCTGGCTGATCTCATAAGTCTTGTGCGACTGTTGTGATGGAAAATAGGTGTGTGAAAATGACCACCTTTTTGAGTATTGTGGAATCCGCTGCACATTCTTTTGCCCAATGGGACGCCTTCCCAGATTTCTCATACTGGATGGTGTCCTGAATGCCCATACAGGCATGCATTCTTCCTCTAAATATTCCCGAATCTTCCGGACGAATCGTTTTGACGCCATAGAAGAACGCAATATTGCCGGAGATTGTTGCTGTTCAAACCAGCGTGCTGGATGATTTTGCGCACGAGCTGCCGGTGATGCAGTGGCCAGACGAGCGTTGAGTTCATCGCCATCCTCAGCCAACGCGCCAATAGCGGTTTGCATCAGTGCAAACCAAGTTGGACTGATTCCATTGATACGACCAGCCTGTGCGTGTAGACCTGTTATGACCTGGCTTTCTACCCAATTCCGTTGGGCGGAAGACAGTCCGAGTTTATCCAGGTAATGTGTCGTAGCAATGGGTAGTCTGACAGTGTCGGTAGACGGGTCGTTACTGGGTCGAACTGGATGCAGAATATCGAAACTATCCGGGCTTCCATACATTATGCTGCCTCCTTTTGTGGAGCCAATAGATATAACCAGGTATCACTGAGCGTTTTCCCTTGTGAAGCCAGAAACAGGCTGATGTTACGGGGTTGATGTCTGGCTGGAAGAATCTGGGCGTTCACCTGCCATTGATGCTTCAAGGGATTAAATTGCACTGACGAATGGAGAATATGTACCCCTGCTCCGACCGTAAAATGGGCGTGCATAGGGGTTTGTGCGGGGAGATGACCTAATCCATCTCCGGCGAAATCCACCACCAATGTCTTGGCGCCCTTCATGTGCGGATCGTTACCCAGAAAGGTAGCGACTGGATGCCCGCCAGATGGGAGCTGTTTGTCGTTCCGGAAAAACCGGATCTGGTAATGCACCCGCAGTGATTCACCCGGTCGCAGGGGTTTCGCGGGGACCCAAAAGGTCACCATGTTATCCGTATTACGGTTGTTTGTCGGCAATTCTACCAGCTCCACCTGTCCTTTCCCCCAGTGATTAAGCGGGTGAATCCAGACGCTGGGCCTTTTTTGATACTGTGTAATTAATCCTTCGTAGTTAGAAAAGCGGCGATCCTGTTGAAAGAATCCGAAACCAATGGGGTTATTGAGAAGATAACGAGTCACCTGGATGTGCAGAGGGTTATTCAACGGTCTTGTGATCCATTGACCATCACGGGCCGCCATGATCAGATCGCTGGAATCATGTTGTTGAGGGTGCCAGTCCCCGGCTCTAATACCTCGACCACGACCATGCCAGTACATGCTTGAAAGCGGTGCAATTTCAAGCTGTTTGATTTTTTTGCGCGGGTACAAAACGGCCCGAACGCGGATGCGTGTACTTTTCCCGGGGATTACCGTAAACCGGTAGGCCCCGGTTATTACAGGGCTATTCAGCAGGGCATAAATGATCATGTGCCGCGCTCCGAGCTTGGGTCGTTGCAACCAGAACTCCTGGAAATAAGGAAAAATTTCACCGGAAGGTAAGGCCGTATCTATTCCAAGGCCTCTGGCTGAAGTTCCATAGACGGCGCCCTTGCCGACAGCACGGAAATAACTGGCACCGAGGAAAGACACAAACTCGTTGTGGTAAGGAGGAGTATCCAGTGGGTAAAGCAAAGAAAATCCTGCGTATCCTCCTTTACGCGGGAGTTGCGATTGACTAACTACCCCATGGGTAGCAAACAGCCTGGCACTGTAGGGCAGCGGAAAGGACTGTCCGTGCTGAATAACATTCATTTGTACGGGATGGACAAAGGTATGCCCCAGTGGATAAAACACGACTTCAAACGGTAAATCCTGCCCCTTCCAGAGGGGGTGTACGTCCAGAATCCGACCATATGCCTGTGGGCTCAGCCTGCGCAGATATCGGCCAGCGGAAATGGGGCGCGGTTTCCAAGCTCTGCGGGACAAGTTTTGTGCAGATTTCTGGACATTTGCAAAGGAAAAAGGATCTGCAAATGCAGTAGAAATGCCTGAAAGCGCAAATATCGCACCTAATCCCAGCACAGCATAAGAGAAAAGCGGGTTTTTATTTTTTGAGACAAAAATAAACATAATAGAACTTCAGCAAATTCTATGCCAAATATATAATCACATGATTACCATGCTGTAAATGTTGAGCACAAAATATTTACTGCGGCTTATGTCGCTGTATGGCTACGGTCATATTTTCAATTTTTGATCACAGTTTTTTCTTATATTAAAAAAATATAAAATAAAATCATCTAGTTGATTATTATAATTGGTTATTTTATAAAAACATAAAAATGTCGCAAATAAGCGACATTTAAGCATTTAATCCTGCCTGTGCGAAGCGGATATACCTGGCAGAGAAATAAACCTGCAATATATTCTATACGCTATAGGACATAAGAAAATCGCATGATAAAAATTTCATGCAATAGTGGTATAACTCACCAATGATCTGAATACAGGACGGCATTGGAGCCAATCCCATATTTACGGAATTTTATAAATAAGGGGGTCATATAGGCCAGAGACGAGCAACGCTAGTGTGGTGTTGCACTCTTGGTGAAACTTAAGGTTTATGATGATAAAACAGCTCCATGTGGATGTGGCCCGTCTGGTAGAATTGACCACGCAGAGTAAGCCGGAGATGAAAAAAGTCAGGTACAGGCCCTGGACCGGACCCAACCGGGACTTCCCCTCAAAAAGGGCCGCGCAGAAACGATGACCCACGACTACAAACGTAATGGCACTACGACCTTGTTTGCCGCACTCAACGTGCTGGATGGCCAGGTCATCGGGCAGTGTCAACAGCGACATACCCATGTGGAATGGCTGAAGTTCCTGAAGAAAATTGATCGGCAGACGCCCAAGGACAAGGCTCTGCATCTGATCGCCGACAACTATGCGACCCATAAACACCCGGTAGTACAGGCGTGGCTCGACAAGCACCCGCGTATTCACATGCACTTTACGCCCTGTCTCTTATACACATCTCCGAG
>NZ_JACKYY010000089.1:0-4170 GCF_015100075.1 Acidithiobacillus sp. HP-11 | reverse complement strand
GCCTCATTCAATCCGCCAAGGCCAAGGCTCGGGGTTACCGCACGCACAAGAACTTTATCAACATGGCCTACCTGATCCTGGGCAAGCTGGATCTCAGGCTACCCACTTGAAATGACGAGGAACCACTTTCCAAAAACAATATTGACAATTCTTCACAGGGATACAACACCATTACCCTTGAAGTGACTCCTTTACAAGCACAAGAAATTTTGGTTGCTCAAAAAAGCGGGGAAATCAGAATGGATTTACGTGGTAATGAAAAAAATTCAACATGGCCAAAGCGTAGTGTTTCCTTGCATGACATCATTGGTTATCCACCTATTCCTCCTGCAGGAGTGGAATATATAGCGGGTGGAACAACCTCGAACGGCCCAGCGGACATCACTAAAATATCCACTTCTGGACAGAAAAATGATGGAACGATTGAATCTAACCCGTCTTTCGAAGAGCACCACGATCAGGAGCACAGTGTCTCCCCTGCTGAACAAAAAATCCAATATTTACCGTTTTCCTATATTCCTCCTTTACCTCAGTCCTGACAGGAAATAGCCTCTGATGAAACCCGTTACCAATATTTTCACTGCGGCCATCTTATATATATCAACATTATCCGTAGCCACAGCAGATCCTCTTCTTAATCGATCAGAAAACATTTCGATGTATTCTGGTCAGGTCAAAATCATTCCGACCAGCACGATCAGAAGAGTCGCGGTTGGTAACGGTAAAATATTGAGCGTGACACTTGTAGATAACAAGGAATTATTACTCCTTGCAGAGGGTACTGGAGAAACCAATTTGCATTTATGGTACAAAAACGGAACAGAAAGTGCTGCTCGGGTAGTAATCGCTCCCAAAGATATTGGACATGCTGCGGACGAAATTTCAAGCTTGCTGACCGCCAGCCCCAACACTCAGGTCAGGATTGTCGGCGACAAAATCATCATAGATGGAAAAAACCTTTCTGAAGAAACTCTGTCTCGCATTGAAAAACTCAAAGCAGTTTACCCAAACGTGGTAAATCTCGCCGAAAAAGAACCCCTGCGAATGGAAAAAGTTGTTCTTCTGGATGTGCGGATACTTAAGATGAAAACAGATTTTTTCCGCAGTCTCGGGGTTAATTGGAATCAATCCATAGCCGGCCCACAAGCTGGAATTGTGGGTGATTTTACTTCTAATCCCTATTTCCGCATGGGAGTTCCAACCAGTAATGGTACAGGTGGGCCTTTAGCGAACTTCTCATTTCCTAATTCCGGAATCACTGATTTACCGCTAAAAGTGGCCCCATTTGCAAGTAACTTTGGCATCATAGCTTCCGTGGCTTCACGCATCAATTATGCGCTTCAAAATGGTGAAGCTTATGAGATTGCCAATCCAAAATTAAGCGCCAAAAGCGGCAGCAAGGAACCCGCTGAATTTCTTGCTGGCGGACAAATACCCATCCCACTGGCCATAGGCTTTGGTCAGACCTCAGTTATCTTTAAGGACTTCGGAATTCGACTGAAATTTTCACCCGTTGCCGATGATCGCCATAATGTGGGTCTCAAAATATTTACGGAAGTGAGCAACATTGACCCTTCACTGACGGTTGGCGGCGTGCCAGGATTTTTTACCAATCGCAGTCAAACAGAAATCAACCTGAAAGATGGTGAAACACTGGTAATGTCAGGATTGGTTGATCATAATCTTGCCAAAAATAGTAGCAAAATTCCCGGATTTGGAAACATACCAATTATTGGTTACCTTTTTAAGTCCGATGATTTCAGGGATAACGAATCCGAATTAGTTTTTCTAATTACCCCCACCGTGATCACAGCAGATTCACGCGAGAATATTGATGCTGATTCTCAGGCAAAATATCTCGAAAATATGTACCAACACAGATCAGATAAAGGACTTATTCGTTAGGAGAGAAGATCATGTTTCTGATCCGCGCATCACATCCCAAAACAGGAACCCAAATTATTGCACCCAGCGATGGGGTATGTCTCATGGGAAAGGCTGAGTATGCTCAATTACGTCTGGAAGGCTGGAACATTGGCAAAGAACATGCACGCGCTTACTTCGAGCACGGCGGAGTATATGTTGAAGGGCTCAGCAATTTCGCCACGATCATGGTCAATGGTGAACGCATGCGCGCCTATGGGCCAGTGGGTGCACAAGACGAAGTTGTTATCGCCGGATACTGTCTGCAGATCTTGCCCCGCTTTGACGACGAAATCTTAGAAGTCGACAAAGCCAATTCCGCAACGGCTCTTTTAAGTAATAAAATACCTTGTTCCATTGATATTCCATCCGATGCTGACTCACTTCTTACTCCTCGACAATTAACAACCATGGCATTGGACATTTCCAAAAATGATCAGATAGCTCGCCCTGTATACGACGCTCACTGGCTCAGCATGGTTCGGGAAGTACATGAATCAGTCCGTAGTCAGATGGATTTACGACGCATTGATCTCAGCACGCTTTCTACTGAAGAACTGCGCCGCATGGTGGGTGAACTAGTGCGCGAAATCGTCTGGCGCATGAATCTATCAGCGGACATTGATCGACAACGACTTGCCAAAGAAGTGCTGGATGAAGCCATTGGCCTGGGCCCACTGGAAGACTTTCTCGCTGATGAAAGCATTACTGAAATCATGGTAAACCGCTTTGACGAAATATTTATTGAACGGCAAGGAAAGCTACTGGCAGCGCCTGCCCTGTTCAGTAGTGAAATAGCCGTTCGTCATATTATTGATCGAATTGTTGCGCCTATCGGTAGACGCATTGATGAAAGCTCACCGTTAGTGGACGCGCGCCTTGCCGATGGCTCCCGTGTCAATGCTGTTATCCCGCCTTTATCCCTCAAAGGTGCCTGCATCACCATCCGCAAATTTTCCAAAAAACGTCTGCAGATGGAGAACATAATGGCTTATGAATCCATCGCACCCGATATGGCGCAATTTGTTCAGGTTTGTGTCCAGCAGCGTAAGAACATGATTATTTCCGGAGGAACAGGATCGGGTAAAACCACCCTGCTGAACGTACTTTCCAACTATATTCCCGAGCACGAGCGCATTGTCACTATTGAAGATGCTGCAGAATTGCGTCTCTACCAGCCAAACCTCGTTTCTCTTGAAGCCCGACCTGCCAATATGGAAGGAAAAGGACAAATACCAATTCGGGAACTGGTACGTAATGCCTTGCGTATGCGGCCCGATCGAATCGTTGTCGGTGAATGTCGCGGTGGTGAAGCACTGGACATGCTGCAAGCCATGAATACAGGGCATGATGGCTCTCTTACTACGGCTCACGCCAACAGCCCCCGCGATATGCTCTCCCGTCTGGAAGTCATGGTACTGATGGCAGGCATGGATCTACCACTCACCGCTATCCGGGAACAAATTGCTTCAGCAGTAGATGTCATCCTACAAATCACCCGTTTCTCCTGCGGCTCTCGCAAGGTCACCAGCATCTGCGAGGTAACCGGGACCGAGAGCGGAACCATCCAGCTGCAAGAGTTATTCACTTTCAAACAACAGGGTTACGACAGTGAAGGCAGAGTGCGTGGTGCATTCAGGGCGACAGGAGCTATACCAGAATTTTATGAAGTAATGCGCGAGCGGGGATTACCTATTGATCTCGGAATTTTCCAGACACCTGAACCACAACGTGGATTGGGAGCAGAACATTATGTTGCCTAGTTTTTATTTGTTTGATCGGACGGGTCCCACAGTAGTCGAGCAGATTGTCGCTATACCCCTTAGCGAAAGTGGGGTCAGTGCCGTAGAGTTTGCCATCACCCTGCCAACTCTACTGCTGGCCCTGCTCGGCACTTTTCAAGGAGCCCTTCTTTATCAGGCTCGCGCGCAATTTGAAGTGGCCAGTCAGGAGGCTGTGCGCGCAGGAACGCTGCACGGTGCGAACACTGAAGCAATCCGTGAAGCCCTGGCCCGTGGTCTGACACCTCTGTACTAAAGTTTCACCGTTTTTCCGCGAGGAAAATCGGCATGGTTAACAAAAATGTCGGTCATTAAATATTATTATTTATCTATGAATTATACTTATTTTGGCGCTATTTTGTTACCCTATTTTTCTTGTTTTATTTATTGTGAATCAGCCAGATAACGATGAATAGAACCGCCTTCCGTGATATAACTGTCTCTTATACACATCTCCGAGCCCAAG
>NZ_JACKYY010000082.1:0-5592 GCF_015100075.1 Acidithiobacillus sp. HP-11 | reverse complement strand
TTTCTGGGATTGGGTTTCAAGATGCTGCAGCAGGCTGAAAAACGCTGGATTGGGATTTATGCTCCAGAGAAAGTCCTGCAGCTTTTTGCAGGGGTGAAATTTATCGATGGCATACCGGCTAACCTAACCCTGCCGGATGATCAACAGACCGCCGCCTGATCTATGTCAGAAAATGCTCATACACCAGATTTGACTATAGCTCTACACCTGTCCCGAAATTAAAAGCTTCGCCAGCAATTGTTTCCAGATTTTCGGCAACGCTAGTGTAGGCGTGTGCCATGTCACCGATGTAAAGACAGTCAATTCGCGAACTGCCATCGTCGCGTGATCCAAAGTCATAGGGTGCAGCGGTTATCATGTTTTTAATCGCGCGGGGGATGATTCGGCTGAAATTACTATCGCCTGGGCCATATGTATTCATAAAACGGCACGCAGCAGTTTTCATACCATATACATGTGCGTACGTTCTAACCGCCACATCACCTGCTACCTTTGAAGGCGCATAAATGTTGGTGGCTGGTAGCGGTGGGTGATTTTCCAGAATGGCATTATCGGTTGATGTGGCTCCGTAATAGGCCCCACTTGATGCAAAAACAAGTCGTTCAGTGCAGCTTACTGTTCTTACAGCTTCCAGGATTGTATATGTGCCTTGAGCGTTGATGCTGAAGGTCTCCTGTGGAAGGATGTTGCTGATAGGAACGATAGGCTGCGCTGCAAGATGAAAAACCGTGTTTATCTCAAAGCGTTCCAAGGTTAAGCGAAGCAAATCCATGTCTCTGATGTCGCCTTGAATATAATTGACCTTCGATATCATGTCTGTGAGGACAAGATATGAGTTGGTGGGTAACCAACGGTCAAGCACATATACTAGGGCTCCTAAATTCAGGAGATGCTCACAAAGATGGGAACCGCCAAACCCGGCCCCCCCAGTGACGAGGCAGGGGCGCCCACTCCAGAATGGATTCATATCAGCAACCTTCATTCTTGGTTTTAAGATAATTTCGGTAAAAGCGAATGGTCTCGCGCAACGAACTCAGAAAATCAGCTTGTGACCTGAAACCTGTAGCATCTTCAATCTTGCTTCCATTAAGATGTTGCTTGGTAATGGCATGTACCGTAGCGCCAGTGCTGCGTACGTGTATGGATATACCATTATTCAGGATTTTTTCAGCCCGGTCACTGTCGAATTCTTTTTCCACTTGCACGGCCTGCTCGACGATGGTTTTCAGCATTTGTGGGGTAGGCAGATAGGTTCCAGCAGAAAGATTGTAGACTTCGCCACGACATTTTTTACCATGCGCCAGTAACAGGATGGCAGTCACCAGATCGTCTACATACAAATAGTCGCGATGGTGTTCAATGGCATCGAAATAAAGTTCCGGAGCTGTCGGCTCGGAATTTCCAAATATATTGGCCATGGCCTTGGGTAGAAGTCGGTAACCCATGTTGAAATCATAGGGACCATATATATTACACATGCGTAGAGTGACTGTCGGCAAGCCAAAGGCTTCGTGATAAGTCCTCGAAAATACATCTGCTGCAAGTTTTGCTGAATCATACACGCCGATGCCTCGGAGCGGAGTTAAATGTTCAGTGTAGGAATCGCCCTCCATCTCTCCATAAACTTTATCTGTAGAGGAGAGGAAAATCATGTTTGGCTTATGATTAGCTGTCCGGCAGGCTTCGAGTACATTTACCCAGCCCATAGTATTAGCCATGATGGTGTCGTAAGGCGCGCTTACTGCTTTTTCAATCACTGAAGCGTACGCGGCAAAATGAAAAATGAAGTGGAAACGGCCTTCATGAATGATTTCCTTCATGGCGTTAACATCAACTACATCCGCTTTCTGGACGAGTACTTTGGAACGAAGATCCATAGAAGCGCAGTTCATGATTGAATCTCTTTGGGGATCTGTATTGATATCGACCACTGTCACGTTGGCACCCAGATCCACAAGACGTTTTGTTACATGACCACCAACGAAGCCGAAGCCGCCAGTAACTAGAACATTCTTGGCATCGAAAAATTCATTAAGGTGTTCATATTCAACGGTTAAGCGACCTGAAGTTGTCATTATCATTCTCCAAATATTTTAAAATTACTAAGTTTGCAATGATTGAATACGGCCAGTGTGATGAATGAAAGCCTATCTAGTCAGGAATATAAGCATTTAACGTGCCAAAAAATTAATATAATAAAAACATGCTGTTAAAAAATATAACACTTTAGAAGGCTTCATAGAGTTGTATTATTTTTGTAACATATAATAGTGATTTTTGTCTTGAGATTGTTGCAACATTCTGTAAAGTTAGAATTTTATTTAGAATACGTTCATTGTTATACCGTTTGTGAACGCCAGAATTGCAGGTCCTTGCCCTTCTCTTGCTTGCTGATGTCAGTTACTACGTATGTATAAATGATATCTTCTTGACTTTCAAAGCCGATTTGTTCAGTTTACCCGGAGGATAGATGAGTAGATTTTTATTCAATGAGGATCCGGGCAGAGAAGATACCGGTTGTGAGTTATTGTTTTCGATTTGTAAGCCATGCGATACATAATTTTAATTTTGTTTGTTATAAGACCTTTTCCCTCGTCTTGAATATAGTGTGTGGGATTCAATTTGCCAGAACTAAAATTTTCAACTTATTGTTTTATAATATGATATATCTTTTTTACGCTTCTTGATATGGATTCCAATATATTGGTATGATTTTTGCTTTATAAGCGCTATGGTTGTTTGTGATCGCTGTTTTTTTGCTATTGCTTTTGTATGTCTGGGTTGTAGGTCTTAGCTGAGATGCAGGCAAGTTGATAACGTATCGTTAGTACTTAAGGATTATTCTACATGATCAACAGATTAAAGTTGTTGCTGGTGGTTGCTGGTGTACCAATTTTACTTGCGGGTTGCGCTTCGACTTTCTCCGCTGATCATGCAGTCTCTATAAAGAGGCTGCCCAGTCCGGTAATTGCGGTTAAACCCGAATCCTTGCCCGCCAGTACGATTAAAAAAATGCTTCATCCTGACATAGCTTATCATTTGGGCGCCGGAGATGTGGTATCGGTCTCGGTTTATCTGCACCCAATGCTTTCCGCTGCAGGTGTGACAAATGGTACGGGAATCCCTGGTGCTTTGGTGACGAATCAAGGGAACATCCAATTACCTGAACTCGGTCTGATTCATGTGGCAGGACTGACAACTGCCCAGCTGCAGCAGAAACTTACCAGAATGTATGCCAAATACATTATCAATCCAGATGTGACTGTTCAGCTTCAAGTTGCGCATAGCATTCGCTATTACTTGCTCGGTGAATTTACTGCGCCCGGTCTGAAATTTTCTGATAGAAATCTGAGCCTGCTGGATGCCATGGCTTTGGGTGGCACAGTGAATCTACCAGAGGCCGATTTGCGTGGGGCTTATATCGTACAAAACGGTAAAAAATTGCCGGTCAACTTCCATCAGCTACTCAGCGATGGCAATTTGAACCAGAATATACCCTTGGAAAGTGGCGACACGGTAGTTGTACCCAGCGTTGCCACAATGAGGGCATTTGTATTCGGGGCGGTAAACAAGCCAGGTCCTGTGCCTTTTGTAGATGGGCGATTGGGATTGTTGCAAGCACTGTCTTCAGCGGGCATGGACACTACTTCCCTTACCAATGCACAGCTCAGTGATATCCGTATTATTCGTTCGGAAGGTGCCAGCGGAGAATTAATTACAGTCAATGCACAAGCCATTCTTCAAGGGAAGGCAGCGCCATTTTTTCTGAAATCAGGTGATGTAGTATTTGTGCCGCAAACGGTTGTCAGTAATTGGAATCAGGTAATACATCAAATTTTACCATCATTGCAAGCCATATCAGGGATATTAAATCCTTTTGTATCCATTAAGTATTTGTCTCAATCCAATAATTAGGAATAGATACCGTGACTGATCACACTGAAAATATGCATCCGTCCGAGAACGTCGATCTGCAACGGCGGCCATCAATTGCCAACAACTCTGAACGTATGGGAGATGAAGGAGAAAAAATTGATCTTTCTGCACTGCTTCGATCGTTGAAAAGACATTGGCGTTTACCCTTGGGACTCGCCGGTGTTGGTGCTGTTCTGGCCATTCTTATTACCCTGTTTTCGGTGCCTGTATTCGAGTCTTCCGGTTCTGTCTATCTGGGTAATGCAGAAAAGGATCAAGCAGCCGTGTCTGCTGCCACGGAAGGTCTGTCACTGGTGCCTGGCCTGGTTCAAGCCCCCAACCTTGAGACTCAGGTCCAGATTATGCAGAGTCGCCAGGTGGTTGAGCGGGCCATCGTGCGGTCGGGAGTAAATGTTTCCATTTTAAATCCAGATCAGAGTCCTGTAGTCCATTTTTGGTATTGGCTGGTTAGCGGTCATTCCTTTAATATTTATGAACATCAGAAAACCGGTTTGCGAGCTACGCTTGCAGAAGCCGTAAATCCTGATATCTATGGAAAGTCATTGGATCTGAAATTTACTAAAGATGGTCACTATCAAATTTTCGATGACAAAAATTTGATATTGAACGGTGTGCTTGACGAGCCTGCAGTAAGCCCAAACCTACGTATAATCATTAAACCAGATGCTCAAGGGTTCATTCCTGATAATAATAGTATTTATCATTTGACAGTCAGCTCGCCTTTGGCTGTTTACAAGGAATTTGCTGGCAATATTTCGGTAAGCCAAGACAGTAAGGATAATGGTGGGACACCTACGCTGAGTTATTTGATCTATTTGTCTTTCAAAAATCCCAATCCCTATGTATCCCAAAGGTTCCTGAATAGCCTGATGTTGAGTTATCTGGAACAAACACATGCATGGGCTACGGGTCAAGCGTCCTCTACCTATGATTATTTGAATGGGCAACTGGAAAAAGTGCGAACCGCTTTGGCAACAGCGGACGGTAAACTGGCTCGCTATCAGAGTCACAGTGGCTTGTTGTCGGTGACTTCGAATGCTCAGGCGATGATCACCCAGATGACCAATTATGAAAGCCAACGCAATGCTCTTGATCTAAAGCTAAAAAATCTTCAACAAGTGTCTTCCGAACTCAGTGGTAAAGGTGGAAGCCATGTTGATTCTTATTTGGTCACTTCGTTGAATGATAGTGTGCTCAATAGCCTTTCTGAAAAATTGGTGACTGCCCAAAACCGCAAGGCTTCATTGGCGACCATGTACACTGACCGCGCCCCGGAAATGCAGCAACTGGATAAGGAAATTGCCTCTATCAGATCTGCGATTAGCAGCGTGATTCATAATCAGGAAGTACAAACACAACAGCAACTCAAGTCGCTGGATGGCGCGATTGATCAATACAAGAGCAAGATGGGGCAATATCCTAGGGAAGCCTTGGTTCCTCGCTGTTTTAAGTGGGTAGCTTGAGATCCAGCTTACCCAGTACGAGGTAAGCCATGTTAATAAAATTCTTGTGGGTGCGATAGCCCCGTGCCCTGGATTTGGCGGACTGGAGCAGACTGTTGAAACCTTCCAGAGTGCCGTTACTCAGATGGCTCTCGAACCAACGTAGAATGCCGTCCCAGTGGTTCTGCATGGTATAGGCGACTTTCACCAAGGG
>NZ_JACKYY010000080.1:0-5634 GCF_015100075.1 Acidithiobacillus sp. HP-11 | reverse complement strand
GGCTGACCACCGTCCCCTTGAATTGGTGATTGGGGTACATGTCTACGTGGATACTGGCAGCTTGACCGGGGTGAACCCGATTTAGATCGGTTTCCTTGTAATTGGCCTCCACCCAATATTGAGCGTTTCCGATCAACGGGAAAAGATCCTGGTTGATGCTGACGACATCGCCCACATGAATTTTGTCGACTTTGCTAACCACCCCGGTGATTGGCGCATACAAAGTGGTTTCCGCAAGATACATTTTGGCGGTCCCCAGTGCGGCCTTGGCTGCGGCGATTCGAGCTGCATTCAGGCTCTGCTGGGCGCGGGTAGCAGACAAATTGGCCTTTTCGGCTTGCCATTGTGCCATGGCGCCTTTTGCAGCCGTCATCCGGTTATCTGCTTCCTGCGCAGACAGATATTTTTGAGCTGCCAGTGCCGCAGCGCGTTGGGCATTGCGTTGGGCGTTCTGGTAAGTGATCTGGTCGGCACTGACTCGCGCCTCGGCTGCCGCAATGTTGGCCTGAATAGCATCCGTCTGGCGTTCTGCCTGAGCGAGTTCTGCCTCGGCTTTCTCTACATCGTACTGGTAGGCCTCGGGGTCTATTTTGACCAGAGGCTGCCCGGCGTGTACCACCTGATTGTCGCGCACATAAATATGAACAATATGTCCAGTCACGCGTGGCGAAATGTTGACCACGTGGGCATGGATGTAAGCGTCATCGGTGTTGGGGTAATAATTGGCAATCTGAAAATAGGCATAGGCACCGAAAGCGACAATAATGAGAATGATCAGGACCAAAAAGCGTTTGAGCCAGCGCATAGCTTTCCTTGTGTTGCAATTACAGCAGCCAATTCCAGAAGCACCCCATCAACGAAGCATAATATTCCATATATACTAGGCTCCAGGGTACTCCGGTGAGTCAGTAGCGTAAGTTCAGTCCTGTTGTTAAATTTTGACAGGCTCGGAAGTAAATCGCATACTGACCGTTCGGTTGATACCTTAACCTAAACACTTCAAGTCGGCAAGATGATGCATGAATGAACTGGATACAAGGAGTAATCATGAAAAACAAACAGTGGGCCTGGACGGGTATTTTAGGCAGTGCCGTTCTCGGATTATTGGCGGCAACTCCAGCACTGGCGGATAGCGAAGGTTTGCACGTGATTCAGGGCGGACCTTCGTATTTTAATATTGGTCTTGGCGCATTTAATGCGGCAGGTGTGACTCCTGGTCCAGGCTATACTAATGCCACACTTCCAGAGATTAACCTCGAATATCAAACGGGTGCCAAGTTATTCGGGGTTGGTGCTGTCTATGGTCTGATGGCCAATACCAATGGCGGCTTTATGGGGTATACGGGCTTTTATACGGATGTTGCCTGGGATCACTGGGTGCTGACCCCCGTTTTGGCCATGGGTGGTTATCATCAAGGGCGGGGCAAATATCTGGATGGCACTTTTCAGTTTCGTCTGGAGCTCAGTCTCGATTACCAGTTTGCCAATCAGTCCCGTTTCGGCCTGAAAATCGCTCATATTTCGAATGCTTATATCAAGGATAGCGATCCGGGCGAAGATGAAATCATGCTCAATTATTCCATGCCCTTGTCCTTCGGGGAGCATTCCTGATTTGAGTTTTTAGAGCTGGCTACGCCCTCTGATTCCTTATGGGTCAGAGGGCTTTCAGCTTATCCGGCGTGAAGCCCCAGCTTTTCAAATAAAATCTGGTCATGTCCGCTGCTGGCATTGCTGGTGGTCAGTAATCGATCCCCCAGAAAAATACTGTTGGCACCAGCCAGAAAAGCCAGAGCCTGCAATTCGTCGCTCATGGTTTCCCGTCCTGCAGAAAGGCGGACATAGGCTTGCGGAAAGATGATCCGGGCAGCGGCTATGGTGCGGACAAACTCCAGGCCGTCAATGGGCGTGGCCGCTTCCAGAGGCGTGCCGGGAATGGGAACCAGGGCATTGATGGGAATGCTTTCCGGTGGCTGCGGCAGCTGCGACAGCACCTGCAGCATCCGGGCCCGATCCCGGCGCGATTCACCCATGCCCAGAATACCGCCACTACAGATTTTGATGCCCGCATCGCGGACGGCTTCCAGGGTATCCAGACGATCCTGAAAGCTGCGGGTATGAATGACCTCACCGTAAAATTCCGGGGAGGTATCCAGATTGTGATTGTAGTAATCAAGTCCGGCAGACTGCAAACGTTCTGCCTGCCCGCTTTTCAGCATGCCCAGGGTGACGCAGCTTTCCAGCCCATGCTCTTTGACCACCTGAATCATGGCGGCGACTTTTTCAATATCCTTGTCATGTGGAGACCGCCAGGCTGCCCCCATGCACAGGCGTTGCGCACCGTTGGCTTTGGCGGCGGCGGCGGCACTGCGCACGGCTTCAATATCCATGAGAGCTTCCGGTTTCAGACTGTTTTCATGATGGACGCTTTGCGAGCAATAACCACAGTCTTCCGGGCAACCACCGGTTTTGATGGACAGTAAGGTGGAACACTGGATGGTATTGGCATCAAAATGCTGACGATGAATTTGCTGCGCCTCAAAAATCAGATCGTTGAAAGGACGTGCATAGATTTCCAGGATGTTGTCCAGGCTGTAAGCGTGCTTAGAAGGTGTCATGTGAGTTTCCGGTTCGCGTCGAGAAGTGCCTGGCGTATTAAACGCCGCCGAGGTTCAGAATGGCATTGACCAGCAGACCTTTCAATAACTCAATGAGTAAAAGGGCCACCAGAGGGCTGAGATCCATTCCGCCAATGGGCGGAATAATCCGCTGCAGGGGATAAAGAATGGGTCCGGTAACCCGGTCCAGAAAATGGACAATGGGGTTACGGGGATCCGGCTGGACCCAGGATAAAATGGCGCGAATCAGGATGGCCCAGAACAGCAGGGTAAGTACCAGATCCGTCAGACGAGCGGCTTCAATGCTGATTGCATTCATGCTTTGGTCTTCAGTGACTGACCCAGAGCACGACTGCGCGCGGCGGCGGCAGCCAGGGCACGCTGGGCCAGAGGCCGCAACTGCTCTTCCCAGACCGCTAGACCGGCAGCGGTCGTACCACCGGGACTGGTGACCTGGTGACGCAGTTCACTGGGGCTCGCAGGACTTGCTGCAGCCATCTGGGCGGTACCCCACACCGTCTGTAAAGCCAGGGCCCGGGCGGTGACCCGATCCAGTCCTTCAAGTACGGCGGCGTCTTCCAACGCCTCCAGAAATAACAACACATACGCAGGACCGCTGCCAGCCAGGGCGGTAGCTGCGTCCATCAGGGATTCGTCATGCAGCCAGAACACCTTGCCCACCCCGGAGAAAATTTGCTGCACGATGTCGCACTGCGCTGCCTTGACCGTTGCCTGGGCGAAGAGGGTCGTCGCTCCCGCTCCCACCTGCGCAGGCGTATTGGGCATGGCGCGGAATACGGCCACATTCTCTCCCAGGATGCTGCGCATTTGCTGGCTGGAAATGCCCGCTGCAACGGATACAAAAAGGACTTGGGCATCCGCGAATGATTCCCGCCATTCGCTGAGAATCCCATCTACCTGTTTGGGTTTGGCGGCATAAATCACCAGACTGTTCTGCGGCAGCTTTTCGGCCTTGGCAGGACGGCTACGCAGGCCGAATTCTTCGGCAAGGGCCTCACGACGCTGGGTACTGGGGGCATGTACCTGAATCTGGCTACCTGGTACGCCAAGCTGGCGCATTCCGGAAATAAGGGCACGAGCCATATTGCCTGCGCCAATAAATACGATATTTTGTTCAATCATGTTGCCTCCTGGTGACGGCTGCCAAACAAGCGCGTACCCAAGCGGATTTCTGTGGCTCCATGCTCCAGCGCCTGCACAAAATCAGACGAAGTTCCCATGGACAAAGTATCCAGGTCAGGGTAATTCCCGCTTTGTAGCAGCGTGTTGAATAAGCTGTGCATTTGCTGAAAATTGACGTTTGCCTGGTCAGGGTCGGGATGGACCAATGCCATCAGGCCACGCAAACGGAGAAAGGGGAGTTGCTGGATGCCTTCTGCAAGTCTCGCAAGCTGAGCAGGTGGGCATCCTCCCTTGCTGTCTTCCGAGCTGACGGCCACTTCAATCAGCACATTCAGGGGCGTCGAAACCTCCTGTCTGGCACTGTCCAGCCGTTGGGCAATCAGCAGACGGTCAACGCTTTCGACCCAGGCAAAGTGCCGGGCAATTTCTTGGGTTTTGTTACGCTGAATCCGGCCGATAAAATGCCAGCAAATATTCTTTAGATCGCGTAGTTCATCCTGTTTGTCCAGCGCTTCCTGAAGGTAGTTTTCACCGAAATGACGCAATCCCAAGGCATGGGCTTCGCGGATGACCGACGCCGGAACCCTTTTGCTCACCGCCAGTAACATGGGGCGGTCGGGCTGCTGTAGCGTGCGCCTTATATTTGCCAGATTTTCAGCGAGGGACATGCTGCTCCATGAAACGTGGGCGAAATGGCCAAGGTCGACTATAGTAACGCGCATGAGTCCCAATGCCCAAATGCCGGGTATTACCATGCCATGTGGAGATTTATAGATGGATATTGCTGAACTACTCAGCTTCGCGGTGAAAAATAACGCATCAGATACGCACATATCTGCGGGCCTCGCACCCATGTTGCGCATTAACGGCGATATACGTCCCATCAACGTTGAAGCACTGGACGGAAAGGCCGTCCACGCAATGATTTACGACATCATGTCGGATTCCCAGCGAAAATGGTATGAAGAAAATCTGGAAATCGATTTTGCCTATGAACTGCCCGGTATTGCGCGTTTTCGGGTGAATGCTTTTAATCAGGATCGGGGTCCCGCTGCGGCATTTCGTACCATTCCGGCCAAGGTGTTGAGTCTGGAAGATCTCAATGCGCCAAAATCTTTTACGGAAATTATTAATATCCCGCGTGGACTGATACTGGTTACCGGACCAACCGGGTCTGGTAAGTCCACGACCCTGGCGGCTATGGTGGATCATATCAACGCTAATCGGCCAGATCATATTATTACCATCGAAGATCCTATAGAGTTCATCCATACGGCTAAAAAGTGCCTGATTAATCAGCGTGAAGTGGGGCCGAATACCCATTCCTTCGAAAACGCCCTGCGTTCGGCGCTGCGTGAAGATCCGGATATTATTCTGGTCGGTGAGTTGCGTGATCTGGAAACCATGCGGCTTGCCTTGACGGCAGCAGAAACCGGACACATTGTTTTTGCGACGCTACATACCAGTTCAGCACCTAAAACCATTGATCGTATTGTCGATTCTTTCCCGGGCGGGGAAAAGGACATGGTCCGCTCCATGTTGTCTGAATCCTTACGGGCGGTCATTTCGCAAACCCTGCTGAAAACTGCCGATGGAAAAGGGCGGGTTCCAGCTCATGAAATCATGATTGCCACGCCGGCTATTCGTAATCTCATTCGCGAAAATAAAGTGGCACAAATGTACTCAGTCATTCAGACCGGACAAAACCAGGGCATGCAAACGCTGGATCAATGCCTGGCAGATGGCTCCTCGCTACTTGGAGTGGATACGAGGGTACGGTAGTCTTAGGGCATTGCTGATCTAGGGAAGGTTAATGATGGACGAAGACAAGCTGTTTACCTTGGCGTTGGGGTTGGTTCCGCCGTGGATGGTGGAC
>NZ_JACKYY010000079.1:0-6031 GCF_015100075.1 Acidithiobacillus sp. HP-11 | reverse complement strand
CCACCAACCACGGCGGAACCAATCCTAACGCGAGAGAAAACAGCTCTTCAGGGACCATCAGCTAACTCCTATTCAGGGCACGACCGCTCCACAGCATTCTACCCCCTACCCACTCAATCTGACGAAGAGCCAAAAATCGCGATCCTTTCATTCGCTTTTGCGCCATGTGACTTTTCGGCAATTGCAGATTTTTTCTACGGTTATTCGCATGAAAAGTTTTACCAAGGCAGCGGATGAGCTCTTTCTGGCACAGCCAACCATCTCCTTGCAAATGAAAAAACTAGGAGAAGCGATAGGGCTTCCTTTATTTGAATCAAGCGGAAAAGAAATTCGACCCACTGATGCCGGTCAGGATCTGTATGCAGCCTGCCGGGAGCTATTTCGTACTTTTGAAAACCTGGAAACACAACTTGCTGATCGCAAGGGAATACGTCGGGGAAAATTACGCTTGGGCGTGGTGACTACTGCCAAATATATTGCTCCGGAGCTACTGGCGGCTTTCGGTCAGCAATTTCCCGGGATCGAGTTTGCCATGACAGTCAGCAATCGCGATGAAATCATTCAACGCATCCAGAATGGGGAAGATGATCTCTATGTCATGGGACAGGTACCCGACAACGAGGTTGATGTAGAGGCTATTCCTTTTGCATTGAATCCCCTGACGGTCATGGTACCGCGAGGACACCCTCTTACCCGTCAAAAAAAACCTGTCCCACTGCACGCTGTTGCAGAAACTCCCTTTCTCATCCGGGAACCGGGATCAGGAACGCGGCATGCTTACTTGCGCCTATTTGAGGAACAAGGCTTGCGGCCCCGGATCACTATGGAGCTCAGCAGCAATGAAGCGATCAAGCATGCTGTAGCAAGCAGTCTGGGAATATCCATTCTCTCCATTCATTCACTGGCACTGGAAGGAACCAGTGGCCCCATTGAGGTCCTCGAGACGGAACAGTTTCCCATCTTGCGTAAATGGTTTTTGGTCTATCCCCGAAACCGGCAACTCTCCCTAACAGCAGGAAAATTTTTGGACTTCTCTGTTTCTCAGGAACCCTTCATTACTAATCGCCTCGTGCAGTTATGGCCTGAACTGGCTCGATATCTCTAACAATTTCCGCGCGGACTTGATATATTTATAAAAGTAAATATATATAATTTATATATTAAATTAGAATAAATATTAAAATTTTATTACTGTCTTCCTCGGTCATTTGAACCCTGGAGGTAAGTATGTTTTCAATAGGTTCCATTCCCTGGCTTACAGGGGCCTTGCTGGCAGCATTGCCTGCCGGACTGATTGTAGCCGCCATTCCCAATGCGCGGACGACAAGACAATCCGCTCTGTCTTATCGTTACCGCGTACGTTGGGCGGCGATCTCCGCCTTGGCGATAGCAATAGCTGCAGATATTGGTTTTTTTTGGGGCGCACGAAGTGATCTGATCATCACGGAAATTCCTCTTGCCGTTCTGCATTTTGATTTTCCCTTGTCAATTGCCGTCAATGGTTTGACCTTGCTCCTGGCCACTCTGGTGTCTTTCGTGATTGTCATGATTGCGCAGTACAGCGTCGGCTATCTGGATGGCGATCCTCATCAAGCCCGTTTTTTTCGCCTGCTTGCACTTACGGGCGGTTTTTTTCTGATCGCTGTGGTTTCAGGAAATATCGGCCTGTTTACCCTGGGCATTATCATCATGGGGTTCAGCCTGAACAAGCTCTTGAAGTTTTACGCTGACCGGCCCAAAGCGATCATGGCCGCCCATAAAAAGTCGCTTTTTGCCAGAGCCGCCGATATGGCCCTGGTGGCGGCTACCCTGCTCATCGGGCAGCAAGTTGGCAGCCTCGAGTTTGCTTCCATCCGTTACTTTGTGGAGCACTCGGAAAGTATTCCCTGGGCTTTGCAGCTGGCTGCCTGGTTGATTGTGATGGCAGTGATTCTGAAAAGCGCTCATTTTCCTTTTCAAGGCTGGTTGATTCAGGTCATGGAGGCACCGACCCCGGTATCCGCTTTGATGCACGCGGGCGTGGTATATAGTGGTGCCATTATAGCCCTTCGCACCAGTTCGCTCTTGATACGCGTTCCTGATGCACTGATTTTACTGGGTTTCATGGGCCTTGCTTCGGTGATTATTGCCTCGCTGGTCATGACTACCCAGACTTCCATCAAATCCATGTTGGCTTGGTCAACTACGGCGCAACTGGGATTCATGTCACTGGAATTGGGTCTTGGCCTGTTCCCTCTGGCATTGCTGCACTTGACGGGTCACTCGCTTTACAAGGCGCATGCGTTTCTGTCTTCGGGCAGTGTCACCGATCAATTGCGGCAAGTACCAACCGGGGGTAAGAAAATACCCGGCATGGGTTCATGGCTATTGGCGACGGTGCTGGGAGCGCTGATTGCCGGGGGAGGTGCATGGCTTTTCGGAGAAAATCCACTCCAAAATCCGACCTGGTTCGCATTGGTGATGATTGTCGCCATAGCTATCTCGCAGATCATGATCAGGGGCTTTCTGTTCAGCACGATGCCTGATCGGGTTACGTCCTTAATCGTTGCCATAAGCATGGGGTTTACCTATCTGGTTCTGCATACACTTTTTGTGTGGGGTTTCACTTCAAATCTGACCCGCTCCTTGCCCGTTGTATCGGTTTCCTACCTCGCACTGGTTGCCTTGACGGCCATAGGGTTTCTGATACTGAGCTGGTTACAGGGTCCCGGACGCAGATTGTTGCCTCAAAATCTGCAGATGATCCTGTTTACCCATCTTTACAATGGGTTATATACAGATTACTGGGTAGAGCAGATTTCGCATCGCTTTTGGTCCGAACGCGTCAGTGTGCAACTCCCACGCAAAAATCTTGCCGTGGAATCCTTACAAACCATCGCACAAAACCAGAATATTCCTGAAAAGTCTGGAGGCATCTAATGAATACAAGCAATACAGTAAATACCGAACAACTTTTTGATCGAGTGATGCGCCGGATTGCTCCGGTCTGGCCCCTGGACAGTTTTGTAGCCGTCAATCCTTATTGGGGGTTCGCCGACCAACCTTTTTCGCAGGTAGCCGCACAGCTTCAGGAGACGGTTGGCGAGCGGGTATTGATGGATCGACGCTGGTATGCAGATCTTCTGCAAACGGGCAAGCTGGATATGGCCGATATTCTTCAGGCCGCAGAAGATCTGGGCCAGTCCACAGACGAAGGAGACTGGAGAGCCTATCTCCGGGAAGATCCCGAATTACCCATGCGCCTGCCCCGATTGCCGGAATTAATGGATCGTCGGGGACATGCTTCCATTTCACAGTACGTGGTAGAGCAGATCAGTCACTTTTTGGCGGCCTATTATGATCGGGGGCAATCCTTGTGGAGTTTTCCCAAGGACAACCGGCTGGGACTCTATGCGACTTGGCGGCAATACACCCTTACGGATCGTAGCCTGGGTCCTTTAGGACTCAAAAAAATTCGTCCCGGGCTGCTCGCTATGCCAGCCGATGCGGCACAGGCGAGAATATGGGCCTTGCAACATCTGGCCATTCCAACAACTGCAGAAGAGGCCTATTTACTGGTACTCCTGAAATCCGTTGGAGGCTGGGCCAGCTGGTGTCGTTATCTGCTTTGGCAGGCAGAATTGCAAGGCGATCAGCAAGAGGATCTCGCTGATTTACTCACCATCCGCATGGTTTGGGAAGCGCTTCTGCGTCAGGTAGCGCAACCCAAGATCATCGAGCGTTGGCGGAAACAGATTGAGGGATGGATTGTTGACAACAAAACTGCGGATAATGCCAATGCCGAGCGGGGAGAAGTGCTGCTGCGCGCAACGGAAATAGCCTACCGTCGACAGGTGGCAACGAAAATTCGTCGCTCACCGGCGCAAAAATCCCAGAGCAAAGCTCAGGTACAGGCTGCCTTTTGTATTGATGTCCGTTCGGAAGTGTTTCGGCGGCATCTTGAGGGTGTTTTGCCTTCGCTGGAAACGATTGGATTCGCAGGATTCTTTGGCGTGTTAATGGATTATCAGCGACAGGGAGATGCTGGAGCAAGAACACAGTCGCCCGTCCTGCTCAACCCCAGTGTGCATGTCCAGGAAGAGGCACCCGAAGCCGTTATTCAAAACCGATTTCGTCGCTTACGCCGGGGAGCTGCATGGAAACAATTCAAACTTTCGGCCTCGTCCTGTTTTTCTTTCGTGGAAACCGCCGGTCTGTCTTATGTGGGCAAGCTACTGGCAGGCAGCTTAGGATGGCACCGGGCTTCCGTACCCCCCGACGAAGCAGGTTTGAATGCAGCGGAAAGAGCCAGTCTGCAGTGTGTTCTGCCCGGGTCGTTAACCCTGCAGGAACGAACCGCCATGGCTGAGTTTATTCTGAATGGTCTGGGTTTGAATCGGGGAATGGCCCCCATGGTTCTACTCGTAGGTCATGGTAGTTCCACCACCAATAATCCGCACCGTGCGGGACTGGATTGTGGCGCTTGTGCCGGGCAAACCGGGGAGATAAACGCCAAAGCTGCAGCGCGTTTGCTCAATGATGCCGGGGTTCGGGAGGCTTTGGTGCAAAAAGGTTGGGATATAAAGCCTGATACCTGCTTTGTGCCGGCGCTGCACGATACCACTACGGATCGGGTGGAGATTTTGGGTGAGTGGAATAACCCCAGACTGGACAACCCGCTTCTCGAAGAGGTACGTGAGGCGCTGGCTGAGGCAGCCAACCTTACCCGACTGGAAAGGATATTGCGCCTGGAGGCTAATCTGCAGGATCAGGACGCTGTCGCCAAAAACATGAACTTCCGGGGCCGCGACTGGTCGCAGGTCCGTCCCGAATGGGCATTGGCGGGTAACGCCGCTTTCATCGCTGCTCCACGCTGGCGCACGCGGGAAATGAACCTGGGAGGGCGCGCCTTTCTTCACGACTACGATGTAGCCAAAGATCCGGATTTTGCAGTTTTGACGCTGATTATGACGGCACCGCTGATTGTGGCCAACTGGATCAACATGCAGTATTACGGCTCTATTGTGGATAACCAGCGCCAGGGCTGTGGGAACAAGGTGCTGCATAACGTGGTGGGAGGCACTATCGGGGTTCTGGAAGGGAACGGGGGGGATCTGCGTATCGGTCTTTCTGAACAGTCCTTGCGGGATAGTAACGGAGGGCTTCAGCACGAGCCATTGCGTTTGTCTGCCTTCATTGAAGCGCCAACGGAGGTGATGGATCGCATCATCGGGAATAGCACGATTCTGGGCCAGCTTGTTGATAATCGCTGGCTCACTATTGTGCAAATTGCTCCCGATGGCAGTCTCTTTGAGCGTCGTGCCAAAAATCAGTGGGTATTGATGTAGTTGTTTCCAGGGTATGGAACAGTATTCCATGCCCATATCAGCTACACAAACAGCCTAAAAGCAATCTTATTAGGGGAGAACGCCATGCATTCAAAACCATTCCCAACCAATCAGGAGTCTATGTCTTATTACTTAAAAAAACATATTGCATTTATAACAAAACATGGAAAAGAGGCGGTAATTATTCCAATTCTAGAAAAAAATTTGCAATGCTACATAACGCATGTAAAGCATTACGATACTGATCAACAGGGTACTTTTACTCGGGATATTGAAAGGGTTGACAATCAGTTAAATACTGCCCGACATAAAGCAAGGATTGGCATGGAGATGAGCGGGCTCAATTTAGGCCTGGCCAGTGAAGGCGCTTTTGGCCCGGATCCTTTTACGGGTTTGATCCCCTGGAATCGAGAAATCATTGTACTCATTGACAATGAGACAAAGACTGAAATTATAGGAGAAGCACAAGGGCCGGGTAATCACCAGCATCTCATCACTTCAAATTGGTCAGAAGCATTAACTTTTGGTAAAAAAGTGGGATTTCCTGACCAGTTAATCATTATTCGGCCTGATCATGAAAGGTTCCTCGCTGTTTTAAGTGGGTAGCTTGAGATCCAGCTTACCCAGTACGAGGTAAGCCATGTTAATAAAATTCTTGTGGGTGCGATAGCCCCGTGCCCTGGATTTGGCGGACTGGAGCAGAC
>NZ_JACKYY010000076.1:0-6580 GCF_015100075.1 Acidithiobacillus sp. HP-11 | reverse complement strand
GCAGAACCACTGGGACGGCATTCTACGTTGGTTCGAGAGCCAGATCACCAATGGAATTCTGGAAGGTTTCAACAGCCTCATTCAATCCGCCAAGGCCAAGGCTCGGGGTTACCGCACGCACAAGAACTTTATCAACATGGCCTACCTGATCCTGGGCAAGCTGGATCTCAGGCTACCCACTTGAAATGACGAGGAACCAGATTAATGTAAAAAAAATGAAGGCCCTACAAAAATGATATTAGAGTTTATCCCGTGTTGTCTTATTGCTCCTAAAAATCAATTAAGGATGAACTGTAGTAAATTTTAATATAGAATATAAAATAATAATTAAGATCATTTATTTCTGATATTATTATTTATAAGTGACAAATATGATGTTTGAAATAAGAAATTTATCGAAAGATAATTGTGCATTCTTAATCGTTTATTATTTTAATGGTGACCAATATGAAGGTGAATGTTTTGGTTAATGGCGGGAACAGACCTCGAGATATGGAAAGACTCCTGAAGGCGTTGATGGCTCAGAATCGTAAGCCTGATGCAGTTTTTATATTAATTCATCCCCGTGATACTGAGACTCCCGATTTGGTGGAGAAGTTAATTGGATCGGTGGTATCTTATACTCTGGTCCGCAAGGATCAATCCGGTCCTGTTTCGTCAATGCTCAAAGCTTTGGGGTTGATGGTTTGTAATGTGGTTGCTTTCACCCACGATGATGCTGCGCCTCGCCCGGATTGGTTAGAGCGGATCGAAAATGCGTTTGTCCATATGCCCGAAATCGCTGCTGTGGGTGGGAGAGATTTGCCTGCAACAACTTACCCTGAAATTCTTCCTTACTGCGATGTGGTGGGCAAAGTCACCTGGTATGGAAAAATTATCGCCAATCATCATCTTCCATGTTTGAGTGCCCGTAATGTGGACTTTCTTTCTGGGGTCAATGCTGCTTATCGTCATGAAATCCTGGTAGGTACAAGTCTGGATCTGCGCTTGCAGTGGCAACAGGATACTGCTTGGCATTGGGAACTGGCGCTAGGTATGGCCCTTAACAAACAAGGTGTTAAGCAGTGGTATGAACCAGACATGGTGGTGGATCATTTCCCGGGTAAACTGTTCTCAGATCAGAAGGATGGTTACTGGTTTGCTGCCACACGCAAACGGGCGCAAAATGAAACCTATATTCTTATGAAATACCTACCTATTTTCGGACGTTTTGCCTGCATGGTGTATGCTCTTATGGTCGGAAGTCGAGACAGCTATGGATTGCTGCAATTAATGCGCTTTTGGCCCAAGGAAGGGAGCTTGGCCTTCCGTAAATTTCAGGATGCATTGCGAGGGCGCTATAACGTTATGCAGACATGGATGTTCCCTGACAACTTAGACCGCGTTCAAGGGTAAAGGAATAATAATGCATGTGTCTGTGATGATTCCGACCTACCGTCGTCCAAAGGATTTGGAGCGATGTCTGAATGCCTTGGGTGATCAGTGCCGTGCTGCAGATGAAATCATCGTTGTGGCGCGACGTGATGACCTGGAAACTCATGACGTGCTGAATGGAGATGCAGCAACATCCCTGCCATTGCGTGTGGTCATCGTGGATCTTCCTGGCCTGGTTACTGCGATGAACCTGGGTTTGGATGCAGCAGACGGGGATATACTGGCGATTACTGACGATGATTCGGCACCTTTCCCGGATTGGTTACAGCGTATTGAGCAAGCTTTTCAAAAAGATCGAACACTTGCCGGTGTCGGAGGGCGGGATTTTATTCGTCAGAATGGTACGCTGCTAGATGACCCGGTTCGTCTCGTGGGGCAAGTATTGTGGTATGGAAAAATTATTGCCAATCATCATTTACGTACAGACAAGGCACAATTTGTCGATTTGCTGAAAGGGGTCAATGGTGCTTATCGTTTGTCTGTACTGAAAGAGATAGGATTTGACCGACGGTTACGAGGAAGGGGTGCGCAATGGCACTGGGAACTGTCTTTGGGCTTAAGCTTACACCAAAGAAATTGGTGCCTGCTTTATGATCCGGAAATACGCGTAAACCACTATCCGGGCAATCTATTTGATGATCGTTCAAGAGATGTCTACAACTCCGAGGAAGTGCGTAATCGTTCTCATAATGAAACCCTGGTGTTGCTAGGTTATTTGCCAAGCATTAACCGAATGGTTTTTCTGACTTGGGCCATCCTGGTTGGGACCAGTGAAAGTTACGGAATGGTACAAATGCTGCGCTATGTTCCGAGAGAAAAAAAACAGGCGCTGGCCAAGTTTAGGGATAACCTGCATGGCCGTTACACGGGGGTACGTTCGTGGCTACGACATTGAAAGACCTCAGCTCAAGCGTTCACTATCGCCGGGGAGTACAGGGAATATGGCTTTATATTGTTCTTTTTTGGACATTTCCGTTTGTTTTTTATTTTTCCCATTTAAGCGCATTAACTAACTACTTATTCCCGCTTTTTGGATTGGTGTTAGGAGTGAAACTGTACCGGGATTTTCCAATATTATATGTCAGTAATATGTGGTGGCTCTGGTTCGTGACCCCTGAAATAAGACGTTTGGTGGATTACCAAATCGGGTTTCAGCCTGTTGATCCGATCATGCTCACTCCTTATCTGGTGACGGGGCTTGCTTTTTTTACTGTATTGAAATATCTCCCGGAATTGCGTCGAAAAACCCTGTTTCCCATAGCGCTGGTACTGGTGGGTATTTTGTATGCCTATGTGGTTGGCATCGTGACGACAGGCTTCATGCCTGCCACCTATGGTTTGTTGAACTGGCTGCTTCCAGTTTTGTTTGGTCTGCACATGGCCATTCGCTGGCGAGATTATCCGCAAGTTCGTCGTACGTTGTATCACACTTTCGTTTGGGGAACCCTGGTTATGGGGGGGTACGGCCTGATTCAATATGTTCATCCCCTGCCATGGGATACTTACTGGATGACGGCATCAAAATTGCTGAGTATCGGTCGACCAGAGCCTTTTCAGATTCGTATTTTCGGTACAATGAACTCTCCTGGACCATTCGCCTTTGAATTGATGGGAACCTTGTTGATGCTATTTGCGGGCGGCGGTTTTTGGCGAATTCCTGCTGCGCTTTTTGGTTATCTGGCTTTTTTGTTATCTATTGTTCGAGCGGCCTGGGGTGGTTGGTTTGTCGGTTTGGTTTATATCATGTCCCGGCTAAAGCCAGCACACATGGTACGTTATCTCATGGGGCTTATTATAATTGTTATACTTGCGACACCTATGTTGCTTTACAAGCCCGTTTATGATCGATTGGAAGCGCGTTTCAATTCCATTGAAAATGTTAAACAAAATGCCAGTTATCAAGCGCGAACGAAGTTTTATGAAGAGTTCTTTTTAGAGGCCTTTGAAACACCATTGGGAGCAGGTATTGGCAGTACCGGTACTGCAGCCCGGCTTGGTCAAAAAGGGCATGTGGTCAATTTTGATAGTGGTATCATGGAGATTCCTTATGTCCTCGGATGGGCAGGAGGCACTTTATTTTTTCTGGGTACTATCTGGACATTAACATATATTCTAAGTAGCAGGTGGTCAAAAAAAGATCCTTTTATAGCTATTTCTTCTGGGATTAGCTTGGCAGTGTTTTCCACTTTGATATTTGTGGATACTTTGATTGGTAGTACCGGGATGCTGTTTTGGGCATTTGCAGGTACTTCCATTGCCGGCATTCACTATCGTCAGGTGGAAGGAATAAAAAATGGCTGAGGGTTTTCTACAGCATTGTTTTCAGGCGCGTTGAAAAGATGCGGATATTGCACATCACCAATCACATACTTGAGGTCGGTAATGGAATAGTAAATGTCGCTATTGATTTGGCCTGCTCACAACGTGCACTGGGACATGAGGTTTTTTATGCTTCCGGTGGCGGAGAGTATGAAAAACTCCTAGATTGTCACGGAGTGAAGCATTATTCGATGAAATTTAGCAAGTCTATGTTCAGTTTGCCTAAAATGATCGTCAATCTGGAACGGATTATAGATCAAACTCGCCCCGATATAGTACATGCCCACATGATGACAGGAGCCCTACTTGCCAAGTTGCTACGTTTACGCAGGCGTTATCGTTTGATTACCCATGTGCATAATGAGTTTCAAAAAAGTGCTCGTATCATGTCTGTCGGTGACGCAGTAATTGCAGTCAGTGATGCAGTTTGTCGATCCATGGCGGAACGCGGAATCCCTACCAGCAAATTGCATGTTATTCGGAATGGCACTATCAATAGCCCGCGTATGCAACGGGTCGAAGCCAAGCCATTGTATCATCCGGCCATCGTCACGATTGCCGGGATGTATGAAAGGAAAGGTATTCGTGATCTGATCGCCGCCTTTGCAAGCTTGCCTAAGGACCTCCCCGGCCATTTGTATATTGTTGGAGAGGGGCCGGACCGCACTATTTTTGAGTCGCTGGCAAAAAACAGTTCGCGCCGGGACCATATTTATTTCGAAGGCTTTCAAACTCAGCCTCAATCTTATCTGGAAAGTGCGGATATTTTTGTGCTTGCTTCTCACAAGGAGCCCTTCGGGTTGGTCATCTCAGAAGCAAGAGAAAATGCTTGTGCAATTATTGCCAGTGACGTGGATGGAATACCTGAAGCACTGGAAGGCGGGAAGGCGGGCCAGTTGTTCAGCGCTGGAGATGTCACTGATTTGAGTAATCACTTGTATCGATTTTTGTGCGATCAGAATTTGCGCGAACAATTTGCCAAACGTGCATGCACTGGTATTGAATGGCTCACCGTGCAACGCATGACCCAAGAAACCCTGACCTTGTATCAAAGAGTTCTGCAGTCATGAAAAATGTGTGCATTATTACCCATAAACTGAAAAAGGGGGACGGTCAGGGGCGCGTCAACTATGAAATCCTGATGGCGGCTCGTGCTGCAGGATATGTCATCACACTTCTGGCCAGTGAGTGTGCCCAAGAAGTGGCCAGCCTGGAGGACGTGACTTGGGTCTCTATCCCGGTCCGAGGCTGGCCTACCCAGTTGTTGCGAAACCAGGTCTTTGCTCTGCGCAGCTGGTGGTGGCTCAAGAGAACATCGCAGGATTTCGACTTGGTGCATGCAAATGGTTTTATCACCTGGTATCCAGCAGAAATCAATTCGGCGCACTTCGTACATGGAGCATGGCGAGATTCACCCTACAATGAAACCAACTCTGAAACGGGACTCAAGAAGGCATATCACCGGGTATTCACTTGGCTCAATGCGTTGCTGGAACGACGTTCTTACCGACAGGCGAAGTGTGTAACTGCGGTTTCTCCTAAAATCGCCGAAGAGCTGGTTGGTATTGGCATCGACTCAGAAAAAATTACCATAATACCTAACGGCGTAGATGTTCAGGAATACTACCCGGGGACTACCGTGCGAGAGTTGTCTGCATTTAGGAAGTTGGATAACGTCGCACTATTTGCAGGAGACTTGCGTTCCTCACGTAAAAATCTGGATACCGTGTTACGGGCTTTGACTATGGCCAGGTCATGGCACCTGATTGTTCTCGGGTATCTCGAACAAAGTCCTTATCCCGATATGGTTCGCGACATGGACCTTGCTGATCGCGTGCATTTTATGGGTTACCGCGAAGATGTGGCGGCTTTTTTGCATTCTGCCGATCTGCTGGTTTTCCCTTCACGTTATGATCCTTGGGCCATGATTGTTTCTGAATCTCTGGCTTGTGCTGTGCCGGTGATTACCGCCAGAACGGTTGGGGCTTCATTTCAGATCCCCGCTAATGGTGGATGGATTCTTGATGATCCTGACGACTATCAGTCTATTGCAGGGTTTATGCAGGATTATGCTCAAATGAGCCTATCAAAGCGCAAGGAAATGGCAACTGCTGCGCGTAATTCGGCCATGAATCTATCGTGGAAAATTGTTTCTAAAAAGTATGTTGAGTTATATGATTGTATGTCATCTAATGAGTCCGATAATTGCTGTCATTATTTTAATATGAACTCTTTTTTTGGGCCATTAAAGTGAATGAAAATAATTGTACAATAACTAGTATGGAAGTGTTGGCTACAATCATCATTCCTGCTTTTAGGCGCACACGTTATGTTGGTGATGCTATCCGATCGGCGCTCGCACAAACTTTACAAAATATTGAGATTATTGTTGTTGATGATTCTGATTCAGAAGATATTAAAAATATTTGCTATAGTTTCGAGGACGCAAGGCTGACTTATCGATCTAATAAAATCCGTCTGGGTGTCCTTGTAAGTTGCAATAATGCCGTATCTGAATCTAATGGGCAGTATATCACTGTCTTGAATGATGATGATTTGATCGCTCCTGAATTTCTGGAGCGATCTGTAAATATTATGGAAAATAATCCACATTTGGCATTGATTTTTTGTGATCACTGGATTATTGATGAGTATGGAATTATACAAAATGAATTAAGTGACAGTAATACAACATATTGGCATCGTGATTACCTGGCGGTTCCTCGTCATTTCAAGTGGGTAGCCTGAGATCCAGCTTGCCCAGGATCAGGTAGG
Organism: Acidithiobacillus sp. HP-11; assembly: GCF_015100075.1. Lineage (NCBI taxonomy): Bacteria > Pseudomonadati > Pseudomonadota > Acidithiobacillia > Acidithiobacillales > Acidithiobacillaceae > Acidithiobacillus > Acidithiobacillus sp. HP-11. The sequence continues at coordinate 52 of NZ_JACKYY010000076.1, read as the reverse complement.
CCATGTTGATAAAGTTCTTGTGCGTGCGGTAACCCCGAGCCCTGGATTTGGC
>NZ_JACKYY010000046.1:0-23306 GCF_015100075.1 Acidithiobacillus sp. HP-11 | reverse complement strand
CCTAACGTCGCATAGCTGATACTTTTATCSAGGGGGGGGCGGCGGGGGCGGCGGATTACCGTAGCCATTGTTGTACTGACCAGGACCCTGGCCGGGAGGAGGTGGTGGGGGAGGCGGCTGGTTATAACCCTGATTCCCATATCCGCCGTAGGGGCTAACAGCACAGCCTGACAGAGCCAAAACACCCAAGGCAATCACAGCGATTCTTCCAGTTGAAGTAGGCATGGTATATTCCTCCGTATTTCTATCATACATGAATATGCAGTGTCATGAGGAATTTATCAACGAACATACCGGGCCATGGGCTGGATTTTCTATACAAGACAGAAGGTATCATTCTGTCTTGTGGGTGCTCGGACAGGACGGGCGGATGGCTTGATTTTGCTGGGTTCTTCATCTCTCCGTGCGGGGCCTTTTTGCGACATTACGATGAGGCTACTCATTTTTGGTTGAAACCGGGAACTCACGGCGGGCATGCACCACGTTCACGATCTCAATGCAGGTGGCCGTAACACGATAGAGCACTATGTAGTTTGGGTGCGCGACGATCTCACGCAAGCCCGGCACGCGATCGCTGATGCGGTACAGGTAGGGGTGCTCTGACAGTGGCAACACACAGACGCGCAGGCGTTCCCACAGACGTTCGGCTGCACTCACATCGTACTGACCGATGTAGTCTATGATAGTGGCTAGATCGGCGTTGGCAGACTCAAGCCAGAAGATGGGTAGCATCAGGACGTTTTGCGCTGTCTGAGCCGTGCTAGTCGCTCGGCCATGCGTCGCTCAATCTCATCGTGCGGGATGCTCGGGCGCGGGTCGGCCATGCTAGCGGCAGTCTTGGCCTGCAGCCAAGCCGTGTAGCTGACCTCCTGCTCGGCGGTCTCAAACTCGGAGATGATAGAAGGTAAAACGGCATGCATTCTGGGCGCTCCTCTGGTATCGATCATCAGCGAGGGTTTAAAGCCCCCATGCGGTCCCTGATGTCTATATTAGGCGTTTTTCCCCCTTGCAGGAACCATCCACAAATTCTGTGCGCCACCCTGTGGATGGAATCAGCAACACCGCAGAGAAGATCGAGAAAATTCCCGGCCTCAAAAAGCATCATGCTCCGCTGGAATATCCAGGTCGCGCGCGCCCGTCACCGTGACAAGTCTCACAAACGATCCCGGACGGAAGGACCCATGCCGCCCGTATCATTATCTAATCGCTTCACCACCAATACGATAGAGCATTTGATTTGTCTGGCGCCATGACGGGGCCGTGATCCAAATCTCCCTCGCGGGAAAAACGGCTCAGGACCTGCTGATTTTCCCGCCGCTTTTTCCGATTGCAACTCCGCCGGAAGTACGAGGGCACCATCTCCATGGTGCGCTGGCTGTCCGAGTGAAATTTTGCCAGTCGTTTCCGTCCCTCTGGTGAATGGGGCGCAATCCGCTGACGCACCGAATATCGTGGGGCAATCCTGACCCAATCCGACAATACCCAACGATATTCGTATCGGGCGCTACGCCGCCGAATGGTTTTTGACATGAAGTTTCTCCTGCTGTGAGTAGTTACTTCATGCCGCCCTCCTTTTCCTGGTCTTTTTTACGTTCTTGCATCGTCTTCTCTCCAAAGTATTTTCGCGGATTACCGCACATCCAGCAGGAACAGGGGGTCGGCGTGTCAATCGCCTGCGCCCGCGTCCGCTGGTCGCCGGACAAATCCCGATTCCAATGAAAGCGCCTGTTACACCACAACCGATGTCGGTGATGGCGCCGTATCGCCCTTGGCGGATAGGCCCCTTTTAAAATACCGCTGCGATCGGACATGACACACTCCGTGGCCGCATCGCAACCGTTCCCAAAACGGTTTCCTCCTGGCGATGTGGCCTATAGGGTGATCATGATTTTTCTCGCTTGTCGCTGATGGGACCCATAAAATTTCCTCTTGATGAGGTGCCCTGGAAATATGACCTGTTGCTCAGAACGGCTCCGGATCATCCATGGTGTAGCATCCACCAAAATCATAGGCATCGAAAACCTCTTCAGCTACCGCATAGGGCGGCCCATTGAACCACGACGGATCCTCATAAACAGGCCTGCCGTTCTCGTGTGCTATATGGATAGCGGCGATGGTTCTGGTGCCAATATCCGTGCACCGCCAGGTGCCGGTCGCAGTTTTGAAGGATTCCCCTATTTTGAATTGCGCGTATTCCAATTTTTCTCCTGGGGCAATAGCTCTAACCGCAATAATGAATTAGAGCAGTCGTGTGTCGTGTAGTCCCATTCTTCTCCACTTTTTCCAGTCACTCCAGGGGATGCTCTGATGCCATTTGCGATGGGCCAACCTGCGGAGGCCTTGATGTTTGAGCCATACCTGCCGTCTTAAGGTACAACCCCGGCATCCTGTTTCGACATAACGGCTAGGTGCACACAACCTGGAGCAGACACCAGGAGCATGGTCCCAGCAATAACCCCAATAGCGATGTGCCTTAAAGCGCGTTTGAATGTGAATAAAAGCGAATGAACCATTGCGCGGTTCGCATTTTCTGTGTTTTCTCACGACCTGTCCCCCTGCGCGGGGCGATGCATTTCCCGCTTTATCCAAAACAGATAGCAGATCGGCAGAGGTCGCGGTACCGGCCCGCCGTTTGTCACCCGTTCTTACACCGATCCGGGATGGGTTAACGAGCGCGGGCGCCCACCTTTCTTGCCATTCTCACGAGATGCGGCAGCCTTTGCGAGCGTTCTCAAGCTACCGTTATAAGAAGCAGTTACCGTTTTTGCAACCTCCAGCAGCGGTTGACTCATGGCCATAAGTCCGGCGATAGAAACGTGCAAGTCTCGATCATTGAGGCACAACGCACTGCCGGCAAAACATAAACTCAGTTGCTGGAGTTCCCTCCCCGTGAGCGCTGCCAGCTCAGAATAGTTTTCTACTGGCAGAACGATCGCTGTCTGGTCGCCAAATGTGATCATCAGCGCACGCGTATCCGGCAGGTAGCGCAAGGACTGGGCATGAATACTTCCCCTATGGCGACTTCGCCCTAGAGCCACAGCCCGCTGCAGCACTTCGGGCGTCACTACTTCATCAAAACCATTTTTTGCTTGAATCGTCATAATTGGATCTCCAAGGGCAAGGGGTCGTCTGCCAAATGCAAAACCGTCATATTCCGCACGCCATCAAAACGACCGGATACAATCTGAACTGTACCGGGGCGCGCGCCTTTTGGGGTTACCACCGCCTGAGCAGCGGCATCCCAAAGTAAATTATCCAGGCAGAGGCCTTGGCGACTCTGCCACCAGAGTTTCCGAGCGCGGTGCAGGTTCTCCGCCCTCCTTATCGCTTGCCGAATTTCTTCCAGCAGTCCTGCGGAAGGTGATTCCTGGATAGGCATCACATCCCACAGACGTACCCCGTTGTGCCAGAAGCTGAACTCAAAGCGTGCATTCCAATCACCTGTTCCAACATGCACATGCGGTGGGCAGTGCTCGTTGCGCGTCAAAACTGCGATCAACAACCCGCGATGCGTGCAGACTTTCATATTCAAACTATAACCTATCGAACGGGTTTTTCAACAGCTAACCAAGAATATGGCCTCTCACAAACGAGGGTTTTTGAGAGGCCAAACCCGCCACAGGTGCCATGACCAACAATCAACAGGATAGGGTTCTCGAAAATAGGTCTTGAAATGGGTTTATTGATTCATTACCGTTATTATGAATATCGAGAGAGTCAGGAGAAAAATATGCTGATCGGTTATGCCCGGGTATCCACCCAGGACCAAAATCTGGACCTGCAAAGGGAGGCACTGACCAAAGCCGGTTGCGAGAAGATCCTGGAGGACCAGATCAGTGGTGCCCGCGCAGAGCGACCGGGCCTCACTCAGGCGCTGGGAGAGCTCCGCGTAGGGGATACGCTGGTGGTCTGGAAGCTGGATCGTCTGGGACGCAGCGTGCGGAATCTGATCGACCTGGTTAGCAGTCTGCAAGCTCGGGACGTTCAGTTCAAAAGCCTGACCGACGCCATCGATACCGGAACACCCTCGGGACGGTTTTTCTTTCATGTCATGGCCAGTCTGGCCGAGATGGAGCGGGATCTGACCATTGAACGCACTCGCGCCGGATTGGAGGCCGCTCGCAAGTTCGGGCGGATGCCGGGGAGAAAGCGGGTGATGACGGAGAGCAAGGTAGCATCTGCCAGGAAGCTTTTGGATAACGGCACGCCGCGCAGGGATGTGGCCGAGCATCTTGGTGTCTCCTTGCCGACCCTCTATCGCTGGGTTCCGGGGGCTTCACGTCTTTGACGGTTCTTGTGCCTTGCTTCTGCAGGAGTTCCGACTGGTTGCAACAAATGTAAAATTCCGTAAAATAACATTTACGATAAAAAACAAAAGGTGAACATATGATTATCGGGCTGTTGAATCAAAAGGGTGGCGTAGGGAAAACCACCCTTAGTGTGAATCTGGCGGCTAGCTTGGCGCGTTCTGGTGCCCGCGTCCTGCTGATCGATGCTGATCCTCAAGGAAGTTCTTTGGATTGGGCAGCGGCTCGTGAAGGGAAACCGCTCTTTTCCGTAGTTGGCTTGCCCCGGCCAACAGTACACAAGGAGATTGGACAGATTGGTTATGGATACGACCATATAATTATTGATGGCCCCCCTCGTGTTACAGATTTAGCCAGGTCGGCAATTATGGCTGCTGATGTCGTGCTGATCCCCGTGCAGCCAAGCCCTTATGACATTTGGGCTGCTGATGAGGTCGTAAAACTGATAGACGAGGCGAGAATATACAAGACTGGACTTAAATCAGCTTTTGTTGTTAATCGTAAAATCGCAAATACGGCGATAGGTAGAGATGTCGGTGAGGCTCTTGCTGCCTATCCCGTGCCAGTACTGAAAGCCAGTATTACGCAGCGTGTGATTTTTGCTGAGGCAGCAGCTCAAGGCATGGCGGTACATGAAGTTGATGCAGGCGGGCCAGCAGTAGCGGAAATTGAAGCAGTGATAGCTGAGTTGATGGAGTTTGTGCAATGACAAAAAAAGTAGCCATTGGAACCAAGCCTACCAGCAAGCCTGCACCGGAGGCTGCTGATGCATGGGTAGAAAACCGTGCCGCAGGCAATGAAGTAGAAGCGATGAAGCGACTCACCATTGATGTGCCAGAAAGTCTACACCGTACTATTAAAGCGCAATGCGCTATGCGGGGCACAAAAATCGCCGATGAAGTGAGAGAGTTGCTTTTACAGAAATACACAAATCAGTAAGAATACTTTTACATTAATGTGTGAAAGTTGAAGAGAGCTCATGAGCCAAAAAAAGCCCAAGGAAGATTCCGAATTTCTATGTCTGACGCGCCAAGAAAACAAGCTACTTGAAGCTGCTGGCGATATTTACGGCACGCCTCCGACCGGCACCGATATGGCCTTTACTCATGCCGTGTTCTGTCAGGTTGGTCTGCCTCGCTCAAAGGTCGATGGCCGCGAATTCATGCGTCGCTCTGGCGCAGCTTGGGTTAACGTCCAGGCCGGCTACATTGACGAGGGCAATGGGCCGGTACAGCAATTGGTTCCCTACGGAGCATTACCGCGCTTAGCACTGGCCCATGTGTCTACCCACGCAGTACGTTACAAAACAAGAGAGGTTCCCATAGGCGAAAGTGCTGCGCAGTTTCTTGACCTAATGGGCATGGAGCACGATGGCCGACGCTACACGAGCTTGCGGAAGCAAATGCATGCTCTTGCGGCCTGCCGGTTGCAGGTTGGGTATAGGGGGCGGACGTTCAACGGCCAAGCAGTGGAACAATTCGATGCTTGGTTGATGAACAAAGACACAGGGCAGAAGGCCTTGTGGCCTGGTTTGATGGTGCTATCGGAGCATTTTTACGCAGCACTTATGGATGGCGCAGTGCCACTAGATAATCGTGCCCTGCATGCGCTTAAAGGTTCTGCGCTGGCTCTGGATGTTTACGCATGGCTTGCCCATCGGCTGCACCGCATCGAGGGGCGTGGTGTGACCCTGTACTGGAAATCACTTCGTGAGCAGTTCGCCCAAGAATATGAAGGCAAAGACCCAGACAAGAATTTTAAGAAGGATTTTTTACCCGCACTGCACAAGGTACAAGCAGTATATCCGCAAGCCAAGGTGAAGCAAATCACAGGTGGCTTATTGCTGATTGGGTCTCCACCACCTATTTCATACAAAAGGTAACATTTCCGGCGCCAAAAACTCGTTAAAGTCTATTCAGACAGCGCCGCTGCTCGATCGCCTCACCTGCTGCATCGTGCTGTACAGATATCTGTCGATTACATGCTTTGGGGGACCTTGGCGGTGGATAACCCTGTGAGTTGTGCAACTTATCCACGTGAAATCCCCCCCCCCTTTGTTCGTGAAATCCCCCCCCCCCTAAACCGTTAGGTTAAATCCTTTAATAAAACCTATAAATTTCCTGTAATTGGTCAGCGCTTTCTGTGGATAACTGCGATCTGCTTAAAACTGAAACTTCAAGGAGCGCCCGCTTGCCGCCTTCGGCGCCGGGCGCAAACATCCCCGGCGGGGAGCCTGCCGCTCCCCCTGTCCGAGCCTTCGGCTCGCCGGATCGACCCTCTCTGGGGACGTTGTCCCCCACTGCCTACGGCATCGGCTCCCCCTTTATTTTCGTTCGGCAGGGGAGAAGCATCGAGAAATGGCCCAGAATCGATTTTTGATGCCTTGCGATAGATTTTCCTTGCCAGAATCCTTTGCGTGCGCTGTAGGGCAAATTTGGGGCCTTGGCGGGGCTATTGCAGTGGGTGGATGTGCTTGGCCGTGATTGACGGCATCGATGTGGCTGTTTTATGCTCCGTCACTGTGACGGCTTGTGAGGGTAGATTCATGGCAACGACCAGTGCGGAACGGATGCGGTGGAAGCGGGCGCGGGATCGCGGCATGGTCTGGGGCGAGGGGGATGAATCCCAGCTCAGTGATACCGCCCTGATCGAACAACTGGCGATCGCCTACCAGAAGGCCCGCGAGGGGCAGGGCAACGCTATCGCCCTGGGGCTGCTCCGGGAAATCGCGGCGCGGATCGGTTTGTCAGGCAAGTCACTGTGACGGGCCATTGTTCCTGAGGGGATTCCCTGAAGGAACGCTGTGAGCCGTCAATCGCGCATGGCGTTGTCGCTCAGAATATTGGTCAGGGCTTCGGAGACGGTTTCCTTCTCGCTCTCCTGATTGGGTTCTGGCGTCATGCGCAGGGTGTCGAGCAGCGGGGCCAGGCGTTTTTTATCGACCTCCCTGGTGACGGACCTCTCGGCTTCAGCCAATAGCCATGCCCGTATTTTGGTATCCTTCCGGGCGGCGTGAATCAGCATGCCCCCCAGGATGATTTTCTGGCCGTTCTCCGTGCGTCTGCTCTGTTCCCTGAGGCGAGCCAGCTTATCTTCTGCCTCTGCTATTTTCTGCTTCAGTGTCTGTGCCATAGTGCTATCCTCATGCGGTTGAAGTAGGCATACTATCATGCACCGGATGAGCGCAGCGAGTACGGAAATGCGCACTTACGACTTGCTGCACAAGTCAGAGCGCCCTGCGGGGCCGAAGCAAAAGCCATAAACAAAGGAGCCGCAAAGTGGCCATTTATCACGCCAGCACCAAACCGATAGCGCGCAGCGCGGGACGGTCTGCCGTCGCCGCGGCGGCCTATCGGGCGGGTGTCGAGCTGGTGGATGCGCGGACCGGGCTGGTTCACGACTACACTCGCAAGGGCGGCGTGGAGCTGACCGAGATCCTCACGCCGGACGGTCTTGGTGTTGAGCGCAATGCACTTTGGAACGCCGCCGAACTGGCCGAGAAGCGCAAGGACGCTCGGACGGCCAGAGAATGGATCGTCGCCCTGCCCGCCGAACTGGATGCCGGGCAGCGCTGTGATCTGGCCCGCGATTTCGCGCAGGCCCTGGTGGCGCGTTATGGCGTAGCGGTGGACCTGGTCATTCACGCCCCCGACCGGGAGGGAGACCACCGGAACCACCATGCCCATCTTCTCACCACGACCCGGCAGTTCAGTCGCGCTCCCGACGGCGGGCTGATCCTCAGCGCCAAAGCCCATATAGAGCTGTCCGACAAAGCCCGCCGGGAGCGCAGCCTGGGGGCCGCCGCCGACGAAGTGAAAGCGGTGCGGGAGTTATGGGAGCACACGGCCAATGCCGCACTGGAGCGGGCGGGTGTGGAAGCCCGGATCGACGCCCGCAGTCTCCAGGCGCAGGGGGTAGACCGGGAGGCGACCCAGCACCTGGGTCCGGTAGCGTCCGAGATGGAGCGGCGAGGGAAGGAGTCCGACCGGGGAGACGGCAACCGCGAGGTCAGCGTCAATAACGAGGAACGGGCGCGGTTATCGGCGGAGATCATCGATCTGCAAGCTGAGCGGGAGAGGCGCGAGCGCCGGGAGGCGGCGCGGCGGGAGTTTGAGGCCTCCCATCGGGAGGTGCGCCCGGACTTCCGGCTGACCGACCGGGTGGTTGCCGGAGCGGTGGTTCAATCGGCCAGGCGGGAACGAGCAGATATTCAACTACGGTGGAATGATCGCTGGCGGAGGAATGAACAGGCGGAGAAAGAGCGGCAGGCTCAGCGTCAGGAAGCGGCACGTCTGGCCACCATCGAGGCCGAGCGCGAGACTCGGCGGCAGAAGCTGTTGGACCTCGCGGAAACGCTACGAACCGATAAAGAAGCGAAAGCGAATCTACGTCAGGCCTACCTGTCAGCGGGATATCAGCTGGAAGAGCGGGACGGCAAAGAAGTGTGGGTCTATCCCCATACCGATCTGAAAGCCGAGAAGGATGCAGCCTATGCCGCCCGCCAGGAATGGGATGCCCGTAAACAGGCATTAAAAGCGCAGCGACTGGAACAGGACCGCGCCACCGAACAGGAAATCCGGCCCGGTATCCGTCACCCGCAACGCTCTACCTGGCAGGCATGGCGGGCACAGACGCTGACCCGGAAATATAACCCCGCCTATTCGGCGGAGATGGCGGAGCGGGACATATACTGCCGGTGGATGCCGGAGGATGGCGGGCTTTATCTGCGTCTGGGAAAGGCGGAAGTGATTGACCAAGGCCCGCTCATCCTGGCGAAGAACGGCACTGGCGACATCCCGCTGATGATCGATACCGCCCAGGCGAAGGGCTGGGAATCCCTGGAGTTTACCGGAGATGCGAGATTTCAGGAGCAGGCCGCTATGGCGGCATTACGGGCGGGGTTGAAAGTGGCCGATATGAATCTCGCGCGACGGGCGCGGGAAGCCATCGCAGAGCAGGCCAAGCCAGTCATTGAGCCGGAATACAAACCATCTTCTGTGGTGGTGCCGGGTATCCGCTATCTTGTGGAAGAAACGGCTGACCATGCGCCGATGAGGGACAAGCATGGTGAGATCATGCTGTTTGACACCGAAGCACAAGCATTCGAGGTTCGTAAAATTCTTGGCTTCAAATATCCGATAGTCCCTATTTCGGTCGAGCAAGAGCCGACCAAGCCAGCGCCCGTCAAGGTGTCAGAGAAGCCCTCTCCAGATCTGACCGATCTTGAAGCCCGACGGCAGAAGTTGGTGGAGTTGGTGAAAGTGCTGAGTGCTGATGCGGTGACAAAAATTGAGGACGTGCGTAAAGCCTATTTGGCGGCGGGATACGTGGTAGAACCGCGGGAAGGGGGAGCGGTTTTTGTGTATCCCCCCGGGGATCTGCCGGAAGCGCGTAAAGCAGTAACCCAAGCTCGCAAAGACTGGAAAGAACGGGCAAACCGAAGCGGAGCGCAGCGGGAACCGATGGTGCCGAAAGCGCAGATAAACGCTTATGGAGCGGAGTATGCCCGCAGGGACGGCTGGAAAGGGACGTTTACTGGCGCGGTGATTGCCGTCGATGAAGGTCATGTCTATGTGGGAGCGAAGGGCGGCGGTGGTGCGCCGCACTTTGTAGCGATACCGAAGGAACGGTTTAAAGCCCAACCATCGGTAGGGCTGTATGCCACGTTCACCCAGGGAGATGCGGAGCGTCCTGCGGGCTGGAGCAAGGTGCTGGGGAAGATGAATGGGCAGGGGCGACTGGTGAGAGACCAGGAGAAAGGCAAGGGCATTGGCGATTAGGGCTCCAGAGCGACAGGGGTGCCCAGGCAAGAGAAAGGCGGAGCACTGTCACAGTGACAATCTCAAAACCCGTTCATTCCCGGATGAACCGAGAAAAGCAAATCAAGAGTGGATTATGAGAACGGTAAGGGACTGATTCAGCGTGTCACTGTGACGGACGTTGAGAGACTCTCAAAAAGGGTCCGTTGTGAGGAAGGACCGGATCAAATCCCACGCAGGTGGATTTTTCATGATGGTTGAATAGGTATGATATATTAATACTAATGAATACCTCGGAGAGCTTGATCATGTCCACATCCGTTCCCCCTACCGTACCCATGGCGGTTAAGATAGATCTCGAAATGAAGGCGCGTATCCAGCGTCTGGGCGACGCCCGTCATCGTTCTATGCACTGGCTCATGAAAGAAGCGATCCGCCAGTTTGTGGAGCGGGAAGAGCAGCAGGAAGCGTTGCGGCAGGAAGGTATTCAGGCCTGGGAGGCCTATCAGGACACGGGGCTGCATGTCACGCAGGAAGAGGCCGATATCTGGATGGCGCGCCTGGAAGCGGGCGAAGACGTGGAGCCTCCCCATTGCCACGTCTGATCTGGTCCCCACCGGCGCTGCTGGATGTGCAGCGACTGTACCGATTTCTGGCGGATCGGAACAAGGATGCTGCGCAACGTGCGGTCAAAGCCATCCGGGCCGGAGTAAAAATACTAGCGGCACATCCAGAGGCGGGGCGTCCGGCAGAAAGCATGGAACCCGAATACCGGGAGTGGCTGATTGGTTTTGGTGGAAGCGGGTATGTGGCTCTGTATCGTTATGACGGGGAAACTGCATTGATCGTAGCTGTTCGGCACCAACGCGAGAGCACCAATCCAGAGACGTTAAGCGAACATTGAAACTTGGACGGGTTGATGGACAGATTCAGAGCCGGAAATGGCCCCGAAAATGTCCATAAGCGAAGTGTTCAGAAAACCTTCGTTTTATGGAATCCGGCTATATTTAGGCACAAGTTTCTCATATTTGTGATGGCATCTCCCGAAAAGTTATGTACTTATGTGCTATGAAGCTGGTGAAGACCGGGATGGATATACCCACCGCAGACGCGATCGCTTTATCGAACTCTTGAATGCCCATGGCGGGCAGCAAATGGTAGGCCAGCACCATGCTGACAATCCAGGTTTGTGCAAAAGCAAATACATTGACTAAGGCGAATAAAGCCGCAGATTTTGCTGTTGAGTGGGACGATATTTGGAATACAAAAAGCTTGGCCAGGATGAAGGCTGTGACCATACCGGTGAGATAAGCCAAGGTCACCGCAGCCGAAAAGCCCACGAAGGCGTTATAAAAAAACCGGCTGCCAAAGTTGATCGCAGCTGCAAATCCGCCGGTGAGTATGAAAACCATAAATTGACGGGAAAAAAAGATGCGCATAGCTCAGTCCCTACATGTAGCGGCTTGCAATCGAAAACGGCGTGCTCGCAATCCATGGGCTTTTTCGGCTCACATTAACTGCAACTGACGGGCCTTCGTGCTCACATTATTTGCAACTATGCTCGCAATCATCCGCCCGTGCTCGCAATCCATGACGGCGTGCTCACATTAACTGCAACTGAACAGGTCCACAAAACGCTCGTTTTTTGCACTCACCAAGGCCGGGCTGTGGACCTCGCTAAAATAAGCACTTTGGCACATCACAAACCCTTTCCAACATTCAAAGTCCAGCCATGCTTGAATCTCATGCCTTTTTGGACTAAACGCTACACAGATCGGCCACTTGATGCCATACTGAAATAGATTAAAGCCTTTATCAACAATATGTTGGAGCATTCGTGTGCCGCTGAGTTGCGGGACAAAATGCTGGTCGTTGGACTGCCGATCTGGGCATCCATCAGTTGCAGTTAATGTGAGCACACCGTCATGGATTGCGAGCACGGTCTGATGATTGCGAGCATGGTTGCAAATAATGTGAGCACGAAGGCCCGTCAGTTGCAGTTAATGTGAGCCGAAAAAGCCCGTTGATTGCGAGCACGCCGTTTTCGATTGCAAGCCGCTACACCTACAGCATTCTGGCAATCTGTCGGCCCATCTGGACACTCTCGGATATGCCCCGATCCTCTGGATAGTAGTAGGATGTGTCCGCGACATACAGCCCTTCTATGGATAGCTTAATAGGTGGCAAGGTATCCAGATAGCCAGGGCCGCAGATGGGTTGGGCATAGCGATAGCGGTTGGCGTACATGGCCAAGATGTCACAGTCCTTCAGATCGGGATTGATGGTTTGTACTAAAGTTTCACCGTTTTTCCGCGAGGAAAATCGGCATGGTTAACAAAAATGTCGGTCATTAAATATTATTATTTATCTATGAATTATACTTATTTTGGCGCTATTTTGTTACCCTATTTTTCTTGTTTTATTTATTGTGAATCAGCCAGATAACGATGAATAGAACCGCCTTCCGTGATATAATGAGTGATCGTTAACGCTCTGATTATAAAACGCAAGAGGCCCTGTTCGATGTCCATGCTACGCGATTTACTCCTCCCTTTCCAATCGGCATTTTCGGATTCGCGACTAGGGCGCGAACGGGCTCAATGGTTCCCCTTTATCCTGTTGGCTATCATGGTCCCCTTCACCTCCTCCATGAGCAGCAATCTGCTGCGCTCCCTGCAGACCCTCTTTGGCCTGGATGTGAACGCCCGCCGTTTCTACCTCTTCATGGCCTCCACCCAACTGGCCTGGGATCGCCTCTGGCCGATTGCCTGGAATCTGATTCCGTCCCCGCTGGTCGATGGGCGACTGATCCTGGCCCTTGATGACACCCTCAACGACAAAACCGGCAAGCGGATCTTCGGCTGCGGCTTTTTCTTCGATCATACCGCCAAGGTGAATCATCCCACTTATCCCTGGGCACAGAATATCGTCATGCTCGGCCTGCTCAAGCCCATCAAAGGCCGCTGGGCCTGTCTGCCGCTGGGCTGTCGCTTCTACCATCGGCAGAAGGACATTGCGGCCGGCAAGATCAACGTCCGCCGTCATGGACAGGTGCCGGTCTTTCAGTCAAAAATGGCCCAGGCTGCGGCCATGATCCTGCCGGTGGCTACCCATTTCAGCGGCCACTCTCCTCTGATCGTCTGCGACAGCTGGTTCGGGAACAATGGCCTGTGGAAACCCCTGAATGCAGCGGAACCGTCCATCCACCTGTTGTCCCGCTTGCGCAGCAGTACGGTCCTATATGCAGAGCCAGCGGATGCGGCCCGGACCGCCAAGGGTCGGCCTCGCAAATATGGGGATCGTTGCGGTTCAGTGACCGAGCTGGCGACGTCTTTGCGGGAACAGGCGCAAAGGCACACGGTCCAGCTTTATGGCAAAGCGCGGGAGATACGTGCCTATGATCAGATCTTCCTGCTCAAAACCCTGCGCTGCCCGGTGCGGGTGGTCTGGGTCTTTCGCAAAACCCAGTGGGTGGCGTTCTTCACGACAGATCTGACGCTCTCCGTCACCCAGATTGTCGAATACTATGGTGCCCGCTGGAAAATCGAGGCCGGCTTCAAAGAAATCAAACAGGAAATCGGGAGCGCCCGCAGCCAGAACCGGACCGCTGATGCCGTCACCAACCACCTCCATTTCTGCCTGCTCGCCACGACCCTGACCTGGATTTACGCCGACCGGATCACGGCTGATCCCAAGCGCCGCCATATCGTCAAGGGACGGACCAGTTTTGCCTTCTCCGATGTCCGCAAACTGATTACAGATGAAGCTCTCTCCAGCCATTTTCTGGGACTTTGGCCCCATCTCTGCCAACCCCCTCATAAATCATTCACTCAGATGCTCATGCGTATGGTGGCGTAGCATGCGGCGACTTATTCCTCATGAAAATCGGTGAAACTTCAGATAAAAATTACGAAAAGTTTTTTTGCATAATTACGGTAATAAAAAACGAAGAGGAGAGGTGATATCATGAGCGTGAAAGAAACTCACCTAAAAGGGACTCCTGAAAGTGTAATAAAATACGTTTCTGAACAAAAGGAAGCGCAGACTGTCCATTTTTCTGAAGATGAAACTAGCAACTATTATGCGGAAAATGGCAACGTTAAGGGCGTTTGGATGGGTAACGGTGCCGCCATCCAAGGCTTATCTTGCTATGTCAACAACTCGGATCTAGAAAAACTCCTACATGGTGTCACCATGGATGGACATGACATCAGTAAACGCGGTAACCATCAGAATAATCGTCGAATGGGCTCGGACTGGACATTTAGTGCGCCCAAAGCGGCCTCTATTCTGTCCATTGACGATTCACGTGTTAAGGCATGGATGCTGGAATCTGTGCAACAAGCGATCGAAAATTTTTACGCAAGGGAAATGTCCCACGCGAGAAAAGGGAAGGGTGGCGTGATTACCGAGTTTTCTGATCTTATTGTAGCGGCTGGATTTCTGCATGAAACCGCCAGAGCCGCCGATGGAATCATCGATCCCCAACTGCATGTCCATGTAGTGATTCCCAATCTTATCCAAAGAGCCGATGGCCAGTGGGCCAGTTTGCGGAGCGACTATGGAAAAAAAAGTCGCAAAATCTATGCACTGGGTGATGCCCAAGTGGCTTACTTGATGAACAAAATGCAGGTGTTGGGCGGCTATGAACTGGAGCTGAGGCTGGAATGTGATAAAAAAGGTATAGAGCACCTATCTTTTGGGGTGCAGGGTATATCCAGAGAAGCCGAAGATGCTTTCTCAGGGCGAAAAAAACAAATCCAATCGTATTTATTAAAAAGCGGCATTGATCCCAAAAAGGCCACCCGCAAACAAAAAGATTTCGCTGTGTTGAATACACGGGTAAGCAAAGATCGAAACGTGGACAAGAAGTATTTGAAGGATGCGCTGCGGCAGCGTGCACATGATGCAGGCATTGATTTGGACAGTATTCGGGCCGCTGCCGCCAAACGTGCAGCAGTAACTCAAAAGCAACAAAGCTGCACCGGAATGGATGTGACCAATATTACTGTTCATTCCTCGTCAGATTTTGGTGAAGATGTTGCCATCAGTCATGACTATCAATCAGCATTCGGACCAGACAATATTGGGTAGCAGGGAGAATAAAATGGAAATACAAAACCAGTGAAGCATGGTCTTCACTGAAATGACAGCTAAGAACTATAACCATCCGTGCATAACCGTCTGACGCGCCCTTTACTCCCTGTATGGCATGAGCATATTCATGTGACACAAACAGGAACGATTGATGACAGAATCGGGAACATAGGATTGCCGCATAGCTTTTGGCTACCTAACTGATTGAGTCCGTGTTAGGTAAGGTAACCCCAACCATTGCTGGACACGTTATGCACTGACAGCAGGCTTTGTTCCCGCGCCATTCTCAACCATCATTGGCCTTTGTACTCTGGTTTTCCAGGCTATATAGACGGGAAAGCCAGAGTCGCATAGTTTTTTCTTTAAGGCCAATTCCGAGTAAAATCAAGTATAATGAGTAGGTTAGGTGGAAATGCGCCCGTTTTCTGTGCATCTGTTCAATCATTATTTGCTCATTTCACTCTGGTTTTCCAGGCTATTTAGACTCCAAAGCCAGAGTCCTTTCGGAACATGTTCAACTTCCAGAGTATGCCCGAAACAAGACCAGCGGTTCACTGCCGCCAATCCTGAAGGCTGGATGGATACTATTGAACCAAACAGGTTGTAGCGCGATGCCAGGAAGCCACTACCGGCCCGATACAATAGTCATTTGATTCAATGTGCGCAGCGATTTCCAGATGTTGCTCACGCCAAATCAGGTAACGTTCTGATGCCGTGGACAAAACCCAAGGTGGCGGTAATCCACAGCGTGTTACCGTAGACAATGCCACAATCACGCTCTCTGTACTGTTTTCCTTGACGTAGCAGCGCAACCGTCCTTTTTTTCCAAGCTCCAGCAGGGCATCCCCCAGCCAGTTCCGATCCATCCGCACCATGCCAGTAGGGTAATCGCTGAACTTTTCCATGGGGAATATTGGTATATCAACAATATCCGGATGTGCGGCACCGGCGACGTCAAGGCGGTGCGCCAAGAGGTGCCAGGCCTGATCACAAGGAATCGCAGGGTCCAGTCCGTCTTCGGGAGATTCCGTCACTGGTGGATAGACCTGTTCACTGATGTCACTGGTATCAAGGGCCAGCTTTTGCCGTGCCCAAGCCATCCAGGCCGACAAATCCGCTGCATGAGTGTCCCGCATTGGCGCATCTACCAAAGTCAGGGTTTGCGGCTGCTTTGCCCACGCAACCGCCAAACCCGGATTACTGGTATCGGCAAGGATCTGTTTCAGCGACTTTTGTAAATACATTAGCGTTATTGGGCGACCGATGCCCGGAAGTCGGTCCCGCAGCAAAGCAAAAAAGACCGGGCGGACGGAGAGCAAAACCCAACATTGCTCGCCGATATCGGCCTTGAGGTGTATCCAGTCCCGATCCAGTGGCGGAAACTCCAGGACCAGACTCCAGCGTAAGGATCCCGGCAATATCCCTGTGGGGAGATGCAGAAATGCTTCCATTTGCGTTTCGGAAGCAATTTTCCAGAAATGGATGCCAGAAGTCAGATGCAGGGTATCCGCCCCTACCAGTCCCACCCATTTCACCAACTGCAGGAGTCTGTCATCGCTGAGCGTGCGATTGCCTCCGAGCAAGCCCATCAGATTGCTGCGGCTGATCCCGAATCTGCGCGC
The DNA here is from genome assembly GCF_015100075.1 of Acidithiobacillus sp. HP-11. Lineage (NCBI taxonomy): Bacteria > Pseudomonadati > Pseudomonadota > Acidithiobacillia > Acidithiobacillales > Acidithiobacillaceae > Acidithiobacillus > Acidithiobacillus sp. HP-11. The sequence goes on along the minus strand of NZ_JACKYY010000046.1, from coordinate 6,521 downwards.
TATTTCGACCAGGCTGAGCGGGGAAAGCGTCAGCACGTTACGGAAATCATCCATGGGGATGGGGTAGGGGCGGATAGACATGCATTCCTCTAGGACAGGGCTTTTGAACGAACTGCATTATAGGTTATGCAGCTATCGTTCTGCAAAACGGCGACAGACTATCGAGTTTATGGACTGGAAAGATGCAGGAAATGACCACGGTCGGTGACCTGTAATCGGACATGCAGCCCATGCTGTCGAGCTGCTACTGAAAGAGCGACTACTCAGGACCAATGAAGCATTGATCCGGGAGAACGTAGGTAAGGACAAGACGGCACGCAGACCTGATGAGTGAACTACCTGACGGAACTGCCGACGGAAAACGGAAGGATTGGCAACATATCAAATTACGTGCATAATTCGTGCATATCATAGGCAAAACCTCTCTATTGGAGTTTCTATGCACGCAGTCATCGCCCCTACAAACAGCCTCGCCGAAACTTTCCGAGAACCAGATCACGCCTATTTGTCTCCCCGTCGCGTCGGACGCGCTCTGGGCTTGCAAATTCAAAGCGTGGCCGAACGTGCGCGTGTCAGTCGCAACACCCCGACTGCGCGCCCGCAGAATGAAGATCTGCAACACTATCTGCGTGAAGTTGTGCGAGTCCTGGCAGCAGCAGAGCGCGCGGCAGATGGTGACCGCAACCGAGCCATCTTCTGGTTTATGAATGAACCCTTACTGGACTTCGACTACCTGACTCCCGATACCTTAGTACGGCAGGGTAAAGCGCAGGCCGTCATCGACTACATTGAATCCATTGCTGGCGGCGCGACTGGATGATTCTGCGGGATATTGGCCACGATGAAGTCTTCTATCGTGTTATCGTTCCGCGCTGGTCGCACGCACCAACGTCAGGAGCCGGTGCGGCAGCCAAAGGAGGGCGATTCAATCGGCCGGGCTTGGAAGCGCTATATCTTTCGCGAACCGCCGAAACCGCCCTTGCAGAATATCAGCAGGGTGCGCGTTTATTATCCCCTGGGACACTAACCTTGTTTCTGGTTACTCGATTGCGGGTGGTTGATTTTTCTGCCGGGTACAAGGCAGGTAACTGGCACTCTCTGTGGGCTGAGTACGCCTGTAATTGGCGAAAACTCGCTTTTGACGAAAAAATGGAGCCAGCGAGCTGGGTATTGGGTGATTTGGCACTGGATGAAAATGCCGATGGCATTTTGTATCCTTCGATACATCACGCCGGTGGCACCAATCTGGTAATCTTCAATTCCAGTACGCTTCCACCATCCGCATTGTGTGTGCATGATCCAGAGGGAAATCTGCCTCGTGATGACCAATCATGGCAGAGAACGTCATAGTAAACCGATGGCTTGTGCATGGGTCAGTTCTAGTCTCAATGGCGGCATGGCAGCGGAAGCGGTCGTTCGCTGGACTGACCATCACGTTCTCAAAACCCGTCACTATGACTGTTGACTCATATTTTGAAGAAGCCCCTTTCAAATCAATTATATAAATTATATTTTTCAAATAGTTGCATCAACAAAGCTGGCTCAGCATGACAAAGAGATATACGATAGGGCTAGACTTGAAACCAGAGTCGCCCAGTTATAGCGCAGAGAGATGCCTTGGCTATGATTCATCTGCAACTATCCTTGGCGCTGAGTTATGAAGTGAATGCGCCCGGAAGTGATTTTATTTTCAACATCCATGCCGCGCAAACGAAGCGGCAGAAAGTGGTTCATGAATCTTTAATCATCAACCAGAATGTACCGTGGAACGTCGAAGACGATCCTTCAACGGGTAACCGTTTTCTACGACTAAGCGCCGCAACGGGGCTCCTGCAGGTAAGGTACACAGCGTCTGTCGAACTAAGCCATCACATAGCTGAACCGGAACAGGTAGGCGAGATTCCAGTGGCGCATTTGCCATTCCAGGTGCTGAGGTATTTATACCCAAGTAGATACTGTCAATCAGATCGTCTCTATCTGCTCGCCATGCGAGAGTTCGGCCACTGTCAAACAGGATATAGCCGTGTGCAGGCAATTTGTGACTGGGTGGCGGGGCGTATTACCTATGTAAAAAACACCTCCGACTCCAACAGCTCTGCTATTGACACCCTTATAGAAACGGCGGGGGTTTGTCGCGACTTCGCGCATTTGATGATTGCGCTTTGCCGTGCCAGCAATATTCCCGCACGGTTTGCGACAGGTATTAATTATGGCGTAAATCTGACCTATGACACTTTCGACTTCCATGCTTATGTAGAGGTTTACTTGGTTGGAGGCTGGTATTTATTCGACCCTTCTGGCATCGCGATTCCTATGGGGTTGTTACGATTGGGTACGGGTCGTGATGCCGCTGATGTAGCGTTCGCGACGATTTTTGGAGAGGTGGTATCTTCCCCACCATGGATAAGTATTGGGGCCATTGCCGATGCCAATGGTTCTCTTGTCTTGCCGCAGAGGGTACCCTCCGCCCTGTCGACGGATGACTGGCACTAAGGATTCCCATGATTGAATCATTGCTCTTAACCACGGTTCGCGTGTCGACGTTCGATAATACGCGCCTACTCACGCGTGCCAGTGGTTTTTTTTTCGCCCGAGGCGAGCACCTTTTTTTTGTGACCAGTCGGCACGTATTGACTGATAAGCCCAGTAAACATTTCCCCAACCGCATTGAGATTGAACTACATACCGATGCTGAAAATTTAACCTGTGCAACCGCATTATCTATTGATCTATACCATGAGGGTAAGAGTCTATGGCGTCAGGGTAAAGATAGCGGCGGTGAAATTGATGTAGCAGTGATTGAAATCAATCGTAACGACTTACCGGAGTCCGTGGTGATCCAGTGTTTTACACCCGCACATTTGCAGAGTGTGTTCCAAGAAATTGAAGTGGGTAGTTTTTTATTGGTTGTGGGCTTTCCGCTGGGATTCCATGATACGCTGCACCATCTACCGGTAGTACGGCAAGCCGTTATTGCCTCTTCTTTCGGTTTACGTTTTCAGGGTCAGGGGTATTTTCTAACGGATGCCCGGACACATCGGGGCAGCAGTGGCGCCCCAGTGGTCCTGCGCTCTGCGAACAGGGACCAGAATTTACCGTGGAAACTGCTGGGGGTGCACTCAGCGCGTATTGATATGGGAGGGAGAGATGTAGAGGTAGATGAATCGCTGGGCCTTAATTGCACTTGGTACGCCGATATTCTGATGACCCTGACAGCCAATTAAGAATGCGCATATGTGGCTGCAAATTGGTTCGCCCACTCCGCATGCTGCGGATACTGAGTTTTTCATCGTGCCGAGATAATTGAGTCCAGAAAGAGATATTGCGCATCATTAGGGCAAAGATCTAGGGTTTCTTTGCATCCAATCCCGGCAGGTTCACGCCGAAGTAGCCACCCAGTAGACCTACTCCTGCACCAATGAACACTTCTATCGTCCGCATGGCGGCATTTATCCATGGATTCGCTGCGTTCAAATGGGAAAAGATCACAATGATCGTCCTGGCATGTGGCTGGAAATTCTGCCGTATGGACAACTGTGTTAAAGGGACGGTCATTTTTCATTGCTCCATGAGGCAGACCGTTAATTGTCGTTCATGTTGTAGGTATGCGCGTAGCATCAGGCTCAGGTAGCGCTCAATCGCCGAGACCGACAGATTGTCTACATCGCGATAGTGTGCAATGCACCATTGCCCGGCTTTGTGTGCATTACCGATGCGCAGAGTCAGTTGATCAAAGGTCGAATGTGGAATTTGTAAATACCGTGTGTGGCCTTGGTGATTGGCTAAATCAATGCGCACAGAATCTGTAAGGGTCGTCGATGGGACTTCATTGGGATTCATCTGATGACTGAAAGCTGATTCCATAATTGTGCTTCCTCAGGTAGTGTTCGACGGCCGTATCTAGTGAGATGGATTTTCAGGTTATGACATCGGGCGTTTTTCGCTGGCTAATTTGCTGAACTTGTGTCAATCCATAGACATATTCAACCAGCGGTTGCAAAGTTTTCTGGACGTCTTTCTGAAGAGCATCGGGGCGATCACTTTGACTTTTTTCCGCAGCCCTGAAATTCCCGGTCGTTGATACAGATATTCTGTTGCCTAGATCATTTTTATTTGCATGCTAACACCGCCTGGTTTGTCATCAGCGTCTTCATCATGACAGACCTAGTCATCATGCAAAACGGTTTTAAGACCGCTCATTCCTGCCCATGCGGATGAATGCTGACTTGTCAGAGAAGTGGGTGCGGAAACCAAGATGCGCTGTACACTCAGTGGCCTCTATCATCTTGCTCAGCATCCTTGGTATTGCCGTATTTGGAATAGACTTGGCGTATGGTGCGTTTAAACGCCAGATCATCCCTTTCTATACCTGTTAGGACCAATAATGTTTAGGCCGACTGATGATCTATCGTAGGCAGTTTATAGTGAGTCGTCTGTGCGGTAGGACACATATGCTAGTCCAGCAGATTGTTAATGAGCAGCATTCGTTAGCCATAAATATCAGGTTTTAACCATCCCATATCGTGAAAATATTATCGTTTACTTACTTATTCCTGATTAGCACGATGATTCCGCTGAGCGGAGCCAGTGCTCGGGCCTTGGTCCGGTGTTGATGGCGGCGCGAAGTAAACTCATGGGTAAAGTGGCAAGATTAAAACGGTGGTTGAAGCGATCAGTCACGGTGGAGAGATAACGTTGAACATATTTCCGAAACTTAAAAGTATGGTAGGGACCGGAAAGACTTATTTTGAGATTGCCCAGCACGGTGTTAACCCAGCTGAACTGAGGCAAATCCTTCGGTTTGCGTCCACCAGACCGTCTCTTTGTCCAGATGATACAGACGGCGCACTTTGGCTATGGTTTCCATGCAAATCACTCCAGGTTCCTCCCGGCAAATCCGGCAGGATATCAGGTGGTCAATTTACACGCTGTTTTCCACCCAATTCTGGCAACTTTTGCACGCTGTTTAACACTCTAAGCAAAGATATTGCGAGCTCGCGACCACGCTTTGCGGCTCTATATTTTGCACGCGCTAATGGATTAGCACGCAGTAGTGCGCGAAAAAAATGAATATAACCCATTGCACTTGCGTCTCCTACCCAGACTTGCCACTGCCGGCTCATCCAACGCCGCCCGCCTATCAACTGCGTTTGGGTTACCCACATCCAATTGAAGGCGGCGTTTTCCGTTGCATCGGGATGGAAGACACCCCTCTGGTCGAAATCCATTCGCGGGGCTGGGTAGTGATCCACCGCCACTTCTGGGTCGTACATCAACTTCCAGCCACGGCGTTTTACGGCGAGCGAAAAGCCCATTTCGTTATGCACTTGCGCACCCATCCCACGTAGACAGGTATCAAAACGTAACCCTTCCATAGCCGTACGCCGAAAACTCATGTTAACACCCTTCAGAATATCCACTTCGCGCGCAGGTCCCACACCTAGATGGTGATTACCAACGATGCGTCCAAACCACTGAACTCGCCCCACCATGCGCCGTTGACCATCGACCACCGTGCCGTCCGGCGTATGGACCCAGTCGCGCCCGCCTACCCCACCGATCCGGGAATCGGCCTCAAAGTGTGCAGCGATGCGCGCGAGCCAGTCGCTGTGAGGCGCTGCGTCATCATCGGTAATCGCCACGATTTCCGCTTTGACACTCAGCAAACCCGTGTTCAGCGCATGGACTACACCCGGTTCGTTAACTTTAACAATTTCCAGAGGCAAGCGTTCGGCAAATGCCTGTGCGACCAAATGTGATGATTTGTCCACATCCCGCGCCACGACTATTACTTGCACTGGCGCCAGATACTGGCAACACAAGGCTTCAAGGCAGCGGCGCAGATCGTCCGGACGACGGTAGCTGGGTACGAGAACGGATAAATCGGTCATCAGGGGCTCCTTGAGAAAACGGAAAAATCGTACGACAAGCTTCCTAACTCTAGTTTAGACATTCAGCCCGGCTCCGCCGGGTTTTTATTTTCTATTTTTGCTACGAAAGTGCTTGACACCGTGATAGCGCCGTGCGGCCGACCCTTTGGAAAAAAGGGTCGGCCAATGAAAAGTGTTTTAGGCTTCTCGGAATCACTGCCATGTCCTTTCAGCGTCTCGTTACCCTCCGCCTTTCGGAGTGGATTTCCTACTTTCTCGCGGCCATGCCGCCCGCTCGCGGCGCAGCTTCCTCGAACTGCTTTGCAGGTGCCTGATCTCCCCTGATGGCTGGGTCACTCGTGCCCTCAGCCATATTTCACTGCGCTGCCATTGGACCACTTATTACAAACTCCTGGAGCGTGAATCCTTGCGGACCCAGGTTCTGGCCATCGCTCAAGTCCGTTGGCTCCCGTCCACCATAGCTTTTCAGAATTTTTGCAGGATTCCAACTTGTCTCGAGCTTGCACTGTTTTTACATCAGCCTACTTCCTGCGACATTTTTCCTATGAATTAACAACATGACAGAAAATTTTGTTACGCTACTCGCGATTTTTTCTTGCGTGTCAGTAGAGCTATTGGCTTGTCTGCAAT
>NZ_JACKYY010000074.1:0-7178 GCF_015100075.1 Acidithiobacillus sp. HP-11 | reverse complement strand
CGGCGGAACCAACCCCAACGCCAAGGTAAACAGCTTGTCTTCGTCCATCATTAACCTTCCCTAGATCAGCAATGCCCTAAGACTACCGTACCCTCGTATCCACTCCAAGTAGCGAGGAGCCCGGAAATATCCACAGTGCCACAGTTCTTGCTTATGCCATTTCTGCTGTATGCCTTGGCGTGGTTTACTATATCCTTGATGTGCGAGAGCGCATAGGTCAGGATGAGTAACTATAGGAGCGTGAATTATAATACGTATCCGAATCCTCTGGTAGGATCATTTATCTGTCTCTTCGTGAGGAGTTATAAAAGCTGATTTTCGTTAATTTGAGCGTGAGTTTGTCTTATCTTGTTATTGATTTAACTTTATGTTTATGCTTGTTTTCTTGGGGTGCCATATGATTCAGAATAAACAGTCTATCTGGTTGTTACCAATTGTGTTAGGTTGTCTGGTTCTTGGCACAGCACAGGCAAGTGTTTTTGCGTTGCCCAATCAAGGCAATATAGTTGGATCATTGCATGCGGTAACAACGCATCGGGACGATACACTTCTTGATATCGGTCGATTTTATGATCTGGGTTACAATCAGGTCACGCATGCCAATCCAGGCGTTAATCCGTGGCTACCCGGGCAGGCTCGTAAAGTGGTCATCCCCGCTCAGTATGTTTTACCACCCAAACCTTGGATAGGTATTGTTGTAGATATCCCTGCGCGGCGGATTTATTACTTTCCAGCCCATGATCATGTCGTATTTACTTACCCTGTTGGGGTGTTTCTACCCGGCTGGAAAGAAAGCTTGACGACTACTGAAATCATTGCTAAGTACCGGATGCCTGCATGGAATGTTCCGAAGAACATCCATGCCTGGTTCAAGAAGAAATTTCACATGAATATACCCTGGTACTGGCCGCCTGGCCCCGAAAATCCTATGGGCGAATTGGCGATGGAAACGGGACTCTCTGGTATTTTCATTCATGGAACATACCATCCATGGGGCGTAGGCATGCGGTCCAGTCAGGGCTGTTTTCAGATGTATCCTGAAAATATCGCGCAATTGTTCCCCATGGTTCCGGTCGGGACTCCGGTTCGCATTATCGACCGGCCCAATTTGGTCGGCATTGATAATGGCCAGCTTTATCTCCAGTCCTATAAGCCCTTGGACGCTTATCATAAAGAGGGATTTTCAGACCTTCAGCGTGCCGTTATGCGCATCAAGCTATTCATGACGAAACATGGAGTTCATGAAAAAATTAACTGGGGCAGGGTGCGTCGCATCGTTGAAGAGCACAATACAGTCGCTTTACCCATAGGCGTTCATTCCCCCAGTTATCAAACACTATCTGCAGCACTTCCAGCCAAGCCATATGCTTACGCCCCTTATGGTCCTGCAGCCAATAGTGCGGCCGTTCCTCCGCCTTTGGCTTTAGCGAAAACCAAAAACCAGGAACACCTACATGTACAGGTTATCCTTAAGGGTCAGAAGGAGTGACTCTTTGAGGGATGGTAAGGATGCCTCCCCCTACAGGACCGGCAGCGGGGCGCTTCAGAAGGGAGTCCCCGCTTGATCCGGACGGCATCAAGGTGCCAAGGTGGAAATTTATCCACGGTAAGGACAAGGAGGACTCGTCATGCAGATTACAACTTATGGACTGGATTTGGCAAAAAAGGTTATGCAGCTGCACTGGGTAGACATGGAGACCGGTGAGATTCATCGCAAACAGATGAAGCGTCGGGCGCTTCTGGAGTTTTTCGCCAATCGGCAACCGGATATCGTGGCCATGGAAGCCTGCATTATTCGCGGTAGAGTCGGGTGCGTCTGTCAAGCAGATCCAGCCCCCCGTAATTCAGGGGAAACGCTAGGATGATGCTTTATCAGTATGAAACTGTTTTTCCGCTAACACGTGTACCTTTCCCGATTCGCAGAACAGGCAATTAGTATGTACGGTACGGTTCCAATCAGCAGGGAATTCTGGGGGTTGGAGCAGCCATTTTGCGGGTCTTTGTATTGGGGCGCTGCAAGCTTGGCAGGGGATGATTCTAATTCACAGTAGAAATAGAGTTAATTATGTATTTCCATCCCGCGATGGATTTCACGCGGGTGTGGTCTTCCTCAATGACACATAGACCAACAACAAGCTGGACTTCCAGTGCCTCCAGACTGTCAAAGGCCCGGTTGTGAAAATACTTTCCGCAGAGATCGTCCCAGATTTAGTGGCTCTACGAAATGACGGAATGGAACCAATAGATAGCGAAGTAAATAAGCATGAAAGACAAATTTACTGTGGAAGTATCTGAACAGGCAGGGAGCTTGGTTCATCATTACCGGGGGTTTACGGGTAAATAAGCCATAAGAGCGTATGGACGCGCCTCGTGAAGCAGTAAACGTATCTGGTCCATGGGAACCACTCCAGCGAGCGTGGAGCTTTCTCCCAAAATATCGTCACGCAGACTGGTGAGACCCAACACATTCAACTGTTGGGTAAGTGCAATCGAAGGTGTTGGCTGCGGCAGGTATTTTATCCGATATTGTCCTTTGGAAAGTTTTGCCAGTTTGGCAGCCTCCTGAAGCGCTTGCGGCATACCTCCGAGCGCATTGACCAAGCCTAGGTGATAGGCATCCAGGCCACTCCAGGCGCGACCCTGGGCATCGTGTTCGGCTTTTTTGAATGGGATATGTCTAGCGTTGGCTACCAGTTTCACAAAGTCAGCATAGGTATGGTTTACCATCGCCTGAAGCGCTTTTTGAACATTTTTACCCATGGGTGCATACGGGGACAGCGCATTGGCGTTTTTCGTGGTGGCCACTCCCGAATAGTGAACCCCCAATTTTTTTAGTAGCCCTGCATAGTTCGGGAATAGCGCAAACACACCAATGTCGGCTGTCAGCGTGGTGGGATGGGCATAGATACGATCTGCTGCAGTTGAGAGCCAGTAAGCACCTGATGCGCCGAGGGTGCCCATGCTGACGATAACCGGTTTATGCGCCTTGCGTAAGCGGACAATAGCGGCACGAATCGCTTGGGCTGCGCTGACATCGCCACCGGGACTATTCACCTGCAAAACGACGGCCTTCACCGAGGCTTCATGACGGACGCGGTTCAACTGCTTGATCGTGGCTTGGGCCGCGACTACGCCTGGAAGGGGGGTGTCTCCCGTTACAAGCATCCCGTCAATAGGTATGACCGCAATTTGCGCATGGGTGTTAGTGGTTTTTTGGGTTGCCGCCAAAAAGGTATGCAATCCAATCAATTTTACGTGGCCAGGGGATTGTTTCAGCGCGGCGGCAACCGCCTTCCTAAACGCATGCGCATCACCGATATGAGTGATCAGTCCTTGCTTAAGAGCCAGCTCAGCAGCATTGCCTCTATAATTCACCATAAGTTCAGGCAACCGGTTCGCATAATCGGCAATTTGCGAAGGTTTAAGCCCACGACCTTGGGCTACATTGTTGCGATAGGCGTTCCACCATACTTTCAGCCAGGCGGCATTTTCAACCCGAGCAGGCTTGGACATATGCGTCAGGGTAAGGGGTTCCATGGCAGATTTATATTGCCCTTGTCGAAAGGAGTATACCGTGATCCCCAATTTGTCTAGTAGTCCTTTAAAATATAAGCCGCGCGTCGAAAATCCGGTGATCAGGACAGCACCTAACTTGGGCAGGTAAATATGGTTGGCCTGGGCGGCCAATAGATAAGCATCTTGGGAATAGTTGGGTGCATAGACATAAATAGGTTTGCCCTGCGCACGAAATCGCCGTAGGGCCCGTGCTATAGTGTCTAGCTGGGTGATACTGCCCCCACTAAAGTCACTTAGATTTAATTCCAGCAGATGAATGCGCGGATCTGTGGAGGCGCGATCAATCCCATGGACCATCTGCCTAACGGAAGCATCTGCAGCCTTCTGCCCGGCAAGGTGATTCAGCACACGACTTTGCCAGGATTCGCGTTGACTGTAAAACAGGGCACCACGTGGAGCGATAAGCAGAGCGGCCCCATTGGGAACAACAGGATGATAGAATGATTTGTAGGCTATAAAAACAACAAGAAACAAAAGAATAACGAGCGTCAGCAGGTTGAGAATTCCTATGCGCAACCAGTGCATGGCACGGCCCAACCAAATGAAGGGAAGAAGCAATATGCGCATAGCCAATCATCCTAACAGCAGTAATAAACGTGATGTGGAGATTCCATTCGAACCATAAAGCCGTATGCAGACCAGTATACAACATTTGTGAAATTCGAAAAATACTAATGTAGCCAGATAGCAGGCCCGCGTTTGATCAGTCAGATATTTTTAGGAGTTACCATGACCTGTCTGAGAAATCGGCATCACCCCTGTATCAAGTACCGATACAGGAGTTTTTCTGATGATGGATTTGACCCGAACCGGATACCGCCCCAATTCCGAAACCATCCAGGCGCTAAAATCCCTGATGGCCCAGAAGGGGAGTGGGGCGCGGGCCTTGCTCGTGACCGGAGAGGCCGGAACCGGCAAAACGGCGCTCGCAGAAGCGATTGCCGATGCGCTGGAAGCGCGGGAGCGTTACCACTACGTCCAACTGCATTCCTGGACGGACGGCGCAAAGTTTTTCGACTACCAGAGCAGTGCGGGGGCTAGCACCCTGCGAAGGGATTCCGAAAAAGGTTTTTTGACCAAGGTGGCCGAAGCTAGCCAGCAGGAAGGTTGGACCGTCGCCTGCCTGGATGAAATGGATAAGGTTCACGAATCCTTTGAAGCACTCTTTTTGGATTGGCTGCAAACCGGCCGCGTACCGGGCAAGCCCGGCGAACACCTTTATACCAATCTCGACCGATTGCTGGTGTTGGTGACCAGTAACGGAATGCGCGAACATACCGAGCCGTTCATGCGTCGCTGTCGGCGGCTGCGCATGGAACGCATGAGTCATGCGCTGGCGGTGGAGTTGCTTTTATCGCGCACCCAGACCTCGGAAAAAGCCTGTGCACTGACTGTTGATCTGGCCCATGCCTGCGAACGGGTGGATGAAACTGTGATCTCCTTACAGGAAATGACCCACTTCCTGAACGAGGCCCGCCATGTTTGCCGAAGTCTGGATGATCTGAAAGCGGCTACCGTGGCTTGGCTCATGCGTCGCGATGAACCCGAAAATATCCTGCGGTCCTTTGAAGTGCAGCGCATTTTGCCATTGCTCTGGGCGGAAATTGAAAGTTTGCAGGAGGTCCCTCTCGAAACCGACATCACCCTGACAGAAACACCCCTTCTGTCCGTGAGCACCCCGCAAGGGCTTGCACCCTGCGAAGGGCTTGGCAGCCTGCAAAGGGTTTGCTCCCTGCAAGAGGGAGACTGAAAAAATGTTTCTCACGCCAGATGAAATAGAAATACTCACTGGACGCAAACGCTGGACCGCCCAGGCACGATGGCTACGGGAACATGGGTATCATTGCGAAATCAACGCGGTCGGACGGCCTGTCGTCCTGCGGGCGGAAGTCGAACGCAAACTTGGCGGAACAGTCACGGAAAGCAGGCCCCATAAAAAAGCACAACCCAGGCTTGAGATTCTGGATCAGGTCGGCTAAAAACGGGGTATGCCCAGACCGCGTACCGTCAATCGCCATTTGCCGCCCCGTATGCAACGCAAGGGGCGGGTTTATTATTATGTCGCCCGCAAGGACGGGAAAAACGTCTGGATACGCCTTTCTGATCGTTACCCCGAAGCGGTAGCAATGTGGGCAGAAATGGAAGGTAAAGAAAACCGCCATGGGCGCACCGTCAGTGACGCTATCCATCGTTTTCTCGCAGAATGTCTCTCTACCTATTCCGAAAAAACACAAAAAGAATGGCCGCGCATGGCGCAAAAACTCGCTGAAGTGTTTGGTGATGTGGAACTGGCTGACGTAAAGCCCCATCATATTGCCGCTTATCTGGATCGACGCAAGGATAAGTCCGGGAAGCCTGTCCTGGTTATCGCCAATCGGGAGATCGGCCTGCTTTCCACCATCTACAGTTTCGCCATGCGGTGGGGATGGTGTGATATCAACCCTACACGCGGAGTGCGACGCAACAAGGAACAGGCGCGGGATCGCTATATTACCGATGCCGAACTTTTACAGATTCGCCAACACGCGAACCCACAATGGCAAATCATCATTGACCTGGCCTACCTGACCGCCCTGCGACGCGGCGACCTTATGCGTCTCCAATTAACGGATATTCAGGACGATGTTCTCGTTGTACGTCCTTCCAAGACGGCCTACTCCACCCGCAAAAAACTGGCTTTCGAGATCACCCAGGAGTTGCGGGTCGTGCTGGATCGCGCCAAGGCTCTGCGGAGACGTGTTGACAGTTTTTATCTGTTTTCTACCCGCGATGGCCAGCCGTTCTCTGAAAACGGCTGGCTCTGGGCCTGGAAACGACTCTGCCAACGTGCCCAGGTAGAAGATGCCCACTTCCATGATATTCGGGCGAAGGCGCTCACCGACGCCAGCAGACAGGGCGGAAGGGACTACGCCCAAGCCCTAGCCGGTCACGCAGACGGTTCCATGACCGAAACCTATATCCGCGCCAGAGAAACCCAAAAGGTACTCCCTTTGGGTAGGGTTTTAGAAAGCAAAGAGTGATTTAGAAAGCGGCACCCTTGGAAGGTGCCGTAATCTGTTGATTTAATTGGTCGGGGCGATAGGATTCGAACCTACGACATCCTGCTCCCAAAGCAGACAATATGCGGTTTTATTGGGTTTTTTGCCGTTTCACTAAAAATGCAGTACTGATAAAAAACAGATACTTACTGTTTACTTGCGTTTCATCGTGTGCCATCCTTACGCAATCCAAGTGTAACCGGTAGTGTAACCGGTAAATCGAAGGAGGCAGGGATGGCTAGTAATCTACTCAATGACAAGCAAGTGCAAAACATCAAACCCGAAAAGCGGGAAATGATTTATCGGGATGGTGGCGGTTTGGAACTCCGTGTATATCCTTCTGGTGGGAAAATCTGGCAACTCCGCTATCAGTGCGACGGTAAACGCCGGATTATGCGAATTGGGGAATATCCGCATACGTCACTGAAGGCAGCGCGCAAAAAAGCAGAAAAAGCCCACGAGCAGCTAGATGGTGGCGTGGACCCACAGGTTTATGCTGAAGAACAGGAACGCGCCAAGCAGGAAGCCGCACGCATCGCCAAGATGGAACAGGCCGCCCGCAAG
>NZ_JACKYY010000078.1:0-6037 GCF_015100075.1 Acidithiobacillus sp. HP-11 | reverse complement strand
CCCACCTGCTATTACGGTATTCTTTTCCACGGCGTACTCCTTATGTTGCTCTTTGAGTCGGAAACCCTTTGTAGCAACAGTACGCCACCTCATTCAAGCCAGTTGTAACGGCCCGTACACCACTTTCGAGCATAGCTCAATCCGTTGGCCGAATTCCATGAATCTGATTTCAGCGTCCTTAATGTAGAGGTGGATTCCCAGATTTTCTTCGAAGATGATTACGATAGCATACTGGGGCAGCTTATTGCTCATGTGGTAAACACGGAGGGACCAGTGCGAACCGATGTACTCACCAAGCGCATTGCACGCGTTCATGGGTGGGCCCGAACTGGAGCTCGTATACAAAGTCGTATAGTTGGACTAGCCCAAGGAAAGTACCCTACCAGCAAAGAAGACGTTGGCCTTTTCTATTGGCCAATGGGCAGCAATACGTCCCGTTTTTCAGCTTTTCGCCACCCTTGCAATGAAACCGTTCGGCCTGTAGATGAGATTGCTTTACCAGAACTTATTTCGCTTGCCTGTGAATTAAGAAGGCGGCAGCATTTCGAAGACGAAGCCGCCGCCGTCTTAGCTATGGCCCACGCAGTGGGACTACAGAAGCTCCGCACTGCAAGTCGGCACAGGCTGTCCCGCGCGTGGAGAGATTCGATGAATTACAATGAAACGCTATAACAAATTCTTGGCATTCCGTATTTCTATTGGACAAGTCTGTCAGCAACTTAGTTTATATTCTACAGCATAGTTGTCTTTTTCAACGCTGTCTGTCGCCGTTTTGCAGAACGATAGCTGCATAACCTATAATGCAGTTCGTTCAAAAGCCCTGTCCTAGAGGAATGCATGCCTATCCGCCCCTACCCCATCCCCATGGATGACTTCCGTAACGTGCTAACGCTTTCCCCGCTCAGCCTGGTCGAAATAGCGCGCAGATTCGAGATCAGCCGCAGCAATCTGATGGGCTTGCTCGGAGGCAATCGCACGCTCAGTGATGACAGACTCCTGCAGTTGGTGAAATGGGTGGGGCTGGTAGGGGCGAATTCCCTGCACCTGAATTCTGGCATTCATTTTTGGAAAATTGCTTCCGAAACACAAATGGAAGCTTTTCTGCATCTGCCCACAGGGATATTGCCGGAATCCTTACGCTGGAGTCTGGTCCTGGAGTTTCCGCCCCAGGATCGGGACTGGATACATCTCAAGGCCGATATCGGCGAGCACTGTTGGGTTTTGCTGTCCGTCCGACCAGTCTTTTTTGCTTTGCTGCGGGACCGCCTTCCAGGCATTGGTCGCCCAGTAACGCTGATGTATTTACAAAAACCGCTGAAACAAATCCTTGCCGATACCAGTAATCCGGGTTTGGCGGTTGCGTGGGCAAAGCAGCCGCAAACCCTGACTTTGGTAGATGCGCCAATGCGGGACACTCATGCAGCGGATTTGTCGGACTGGATGGCTTGGGCACGGCAGAAGTTGGCCCTCGACACCAGTGACATCAGTGACCAGATTTATCCACCCGTGACGGAATCTCCCGAAGAAGGACTGAACCCTGCAATTCCTTGTGATCAGGCCTGGAACCTCTTGGCACACCGTCTGGACGTCGCCGGTGCCGCGCATCCGGATATCGTCGATATCCCGATATTCCCTATGGAGCAATTCGGCGAATACCCTAGCGGCATGGTGCGGATGGATCGGAACTGGCTGGGGGATACTCTGCTGGAGCTTGGGAAAAAAGGACGGTTGCGCTGCTACGTCAGGGAAAACAGTACAGAGAGCGTGATCGTGGCCTTGTCTACGGTAACACGCTGTGGATTACCGCCACCCTGGGTTTCGTCCCCCGCGTCAGATCGTTACCTGATATGGCGTGAGCAACATCTGGAAATCACTGCGCACATTGAGTCCAATGACCATTGTATCGGGCCGGTGGTGGCTTCCTGGCATCGCGCTACAACCTGCAACGTTCAATAGTATCCATCCAGCCTTCTGGGTTTACGGACAGTGAACCGCTGATCTTATTTTGGGGGATGGCATGGAAGATGAACATGTTCCGGAAGGACTCTGGCTTTGGAGTCTAAATAGCCTGGAAAACCAGAGTGAAATGCGCAAATGATGATTAAACAAAGGCGCAGAAAACGGGCAGATTTCCACCTAACCTACTAATTATGCTTGATTTAACCGGAATTAGCCTTAAAGAAGAAACCATGCGTCTCTGGTTTTCCCGTCTAAATAGCCTGGAAAACCAGAGTACAAAGGCCAATGGTGGTTGAGAATGGCGCGGGAACCAGACCTGCTCTCAGTGTATAGCATATCCGGCAATGGTTGGGTTTACCTGTGGGTGTCGGAATAGCTGCGACCGAACCATCATGCTGAATTAACCCAGTCAGGGGCCCGTATTTTTCTCCACGTGAAAAATAATAGCTTTAGCACCCATGAATGGCGAAAAACGGCTCATAGAGTAGACCGCTCACGTCGAGGAGCTGTTTTTTGCGTTCCGAAAATAATGGCGTAAATATATCATACATAAACATCTTATTTTGCTTTTCTTAAAATACTCCCCCCTCTAGGTTTATCGAATGCAATTTTATTAGCACAGAAAAAACCACAAAAAACTCTGTTAAAAGATAGTCGGTTAACGATGTTTTCGTGTTGCTGATGACTTTTCCTCCGGGCGTGTTGGAGAGCGTTCGGCTATGCCAATTATTGGAGATAAACATCCCTATTTCCATCTTACACAATCGCCACAGTAATCTGCATTTAGGCTCATTGGAAAAATATCTAAGAGATCCTTCAAATATCAGTTTCTACAGAATGCATGGCCAAATGGCTATCTTCCATAATTTCAATGAACATCCTCGTTGTGCTTCAGTCTTGTGCTGCATCAAAAGGTACCTATTGGTATGGATTGTTGGACCTCTCGCTTTTGATTCCTGCGCAATTTTTTTTGCTAAGCAGTGCGGCATAGCAGTCAGGTTTGTGCTTGTTGCTATTTGTCACCATATTGTCACCATATTAGTGCCATTTGTCGTCATGCCAATGAATGTCACCATTTTGTCTATTTTTAAACACCAAATTGGTGACATTCATTGGATATGCACGAACCACCACATGTGTTGGATGGATCTTGCGGATTATATTTACCATAAGAGTGATTTTCTTCGAGATTGCGCTCGAATGATTACAACAATATGGGACGATGCGGAAACAAAAGATAGGCTATAAATTCATGGATTATAACGAGACAAAATGGAAAAAAGGTCTATCAATTATCGAGATTTAAAAAATACGATCATATATCCACCAAGAAGTAAGATGAAAACTTTTGGAAGGACTATGATCGCATGGAAGAGGCCTACGAATACGCCGTGCTGGCTTTTTACTCACGAATCAACAACAAATTACTCCACTCGCATAACTTTCTGATATTAGGAGTTACAGAGAATAGTAAATATCTCCCTGCAAAGCCGGGAGCTTTAGTCCATGAGCCGCTCAAAGCGGCTTAAAACGGGGACGCTAACGCGGCCACTCAGTTTTGGCGCCACCACTGGGTGGCACGGATCAGCTCCATATGTTCAACTGATCTACTCGTTCATCCTCTTTCTCCTGATAGCGAATATAATACCGAATCATCGCTTCATCTCTGCCCACCGTCGATACAAAATATCCGCGCGCCCAAAAATGCTGACCCACGGACTTACGCTTCCGTTCACCGTAAGTCCGTGCTAAATGGATCGCGCTCTTGCCCTTGATGTAACCCACCACACTGGATACTGCGTACTTCGGCGGTATCGAAATCAGCATAGGCCCATGGTCAACCATCAGATGTCCTTCTTCTATCCGGCTTTCCTTATGCGGGACAAAGCCCGAAATACCTCTCCAAGATCATTCCGTAACTGACCATACAACACCCTACGTCGGCACTTCGGAATAAATACTATGTGATATTTACACTCCCACCTGCTGTGCCTTAGGCCCAATATCTCGTCGATCGGTTTCTACTTCGTCGTGTGCTTGGCGGCTCACAGCGTCGGTTCTCCGATGGACGCCACTATATGTCAAACATCTACTGTCACCCCGGCAGAGCTGGGGGATTTCCTATTTTTGGTTAAGCGTATTGTCTGACGCCCATTCCCAGTTGCCCTGCTGTGCGGCACATGCGGCCAATGATCGCCTGACAGTGGCTATTATTCCGGGTAGATTCTCAACCTGACTGAAGAGCGACAACACAAATGCTTAAAAATTAACCAGATGGAATAAGTCAGCGTTCCACTGTAGTGGACTGACTACAGTACAGTAGGGCTCGACCGAATGAAAACCGGCTGAAATCTTGTAGGAATGCTTTTTGCTGGTACGCCTTTGGTCTTTTTTATGGGAGCATCATTATGAAATCCATTCCCTCCCCCTCAACAGCTCGACGAAAATCGGTGCTATGGGTGGTGGCTACCACCCTCGTCCTTTCATCGGCCGTTGGGATCACTCCAGCACTCGCCGATAATCTTTCATTAGGCCTGGCCGTTCCGGGGCTGAGTGTTTCAGTAGGCGGAGCACCGGCCTATTATCCCGTATCCCCACCAGTAGTTTATGTGCCACCCCCACAACCCGTGTATTATTATGCGGCTCCGCCACCCCCGCCACCTCCACCGCCACCGGGACCGCCTCCACCGGGACCGCCTCCACCGGGACCGCCTCCACCAGGCCCGCCTCCACCGGGACCCGGGCCTTGGGGAGGGCCGCCACCACCGCCCCCACCCGGGCCTCCATCCGGCTATTACGCGGCTCCCACGCCTGTAGTGGGTTATGTATCTACTCCCTGGTAGGAATGTTGCTTGTATTTGCAAAACAGGATAAGAGAAAGGCCGTATTATTGGCTGATTGCGGGCACTTTATTGTTGAGCGGCTGCGCCTCAACGATAGCTGCCCCACCCCCAACACCTGCGTCGACGCACTATCGGCCTGAACAGATCTTACCTTATCCACCCGCCTCAACCATCTTGGCGCCCACGCATCCAATCCAGAGAACATCAGGACTACAGCGCGATTGCCAGCAATACCAGGCGCAGGTGCGTCTATTGCAACAAAAGCTGACAAAACGGCCGCACACAGAAGGTCAAAGCGACGACCTTGACCAAATTCAGGCGGTCGTACAGCCGTTATGCACCAAACCGCTTTCTGGAACGTCCTATCGGATTGCCCGACAAGAAATTCTTCAGGCAACCCGGGATGTGGAACAACTATCCGGATCCCCTTCCACTACTACACCATAAGGAGCCTAATCCCCATGCAATATCCCCTTCGATTAAAATTCGGTCATCACCGGTACGGGTTAAAAGTTCTGGCGTTGGGTTTTTGTCTGATCGCCATGACTGGCTGCGCCAATATGAGCCCCACAGGACAACGCGCACTGAGTGGTGGGGCTATCGGTGCTGCGGGCGGTGCAGTGCTGGGTGCTGTTGTGGGTGGCAATCCGGCCGTAGGGGCCGCAGTGGGCGGTGCAGCAGGAGCAGCAACCGGCGCTTTGATGCACTGAAATCCTGATTCATGACCGGAGGAAAAGCCCCATTTCAGAAAAATGGGGCTTTTTTTAGACCTGTTTACAGAAAAATTGTCTGACTTTTACAAGACATACGCGCCCATAAAATCCTTCACGGAGGGGGTGGCGGGGGCGGCGGCCCCGGTTGCTGGTAATACGCCCCGGGACCCGCTGGCCCTCCGGGCGGCGGTGGGGGTGGGGGCGGTGCAGGATGCGCATAATATCCGCCAGGGCCCGGAGGCGGTCCAGGGGGATAGGCATAACATCCCGCCAACGCCATCAAGGTGCCGAACAAGGTCGCTACACGTAAAGCTGGCTGCCAGACTTTACGGCGCTTCAGTGACTCCATTTCATGGAACATACGGTTCTCCTGTAGGAAGATCGGTTTTTTATCTTTCCCCGAACAAATGGCTCAGGGGTTACGGTATAAAAATGTGCATACCTCCTTTCCGCTTTGCGGTCACGCTTTTCGGACTTGTGTAGCGCTTTCCAATATTGAGAAAGCAATAAGCGTTCCAGCAC
>NZ_JACKYY010000075.1:0-6831 GCF_015100075.1 Acidithiobacillus sp. HP-11 | reverse complement strand
AGCGGTTACGTCGTGGGGTGTTCACCAGTGTGCCTGGGTCGTGATATCCCGAAAGAAACGCTCGACCATGTTGAGCCAGGATGCCGAAGTGGGCGTAAAGTGCATGTGAATACGCGGGTGCTTGTCGAGCCACGCCTGTACTACCGGGTGTTTATGGGTCGCATAGTTGTCGGCAATCAGATGCAGAGCCTTGTCCTTGGGCGTCTGCCGATCAATTTTCTTTAGGAACTTCAGCCATTCCACATGGGTATGGCGCTGTTGACACTGTCCGATGACCTGACCATCCAGCACGTTGAGTGCGGCAAACAAGGTCGTGGTACCATTACGCTTGTAGTCGTGGGTCATCGTTTCTGCGCGGCCCTTTTTGAGGGGGAGTCCCGGTTGGGTCCGGTCCAGGGCCTGTACCTGACTTTTTTCATCCACGCAGAGCACCAAGGCATGCTCCGGGGGAGACATATACAACCCCACAATATCTTCCAGCTTTTCCACAAAATGCGGGTCTCGTGACACCTTGAAACCACGCAGCAGATGAGGCTTGAGGCCATGCTTGCGCCAATGCCGCGACACACTGGCGGCACTGACACCCAGTTCTGCCGCCATCCTGCGCGTACTCCAATGGGTCATCGCTTCCGGCTTACTCTGCGTGGTCAATTCTACCAGACGGGCCACATCCACTTTCACCGGAGGGGCGCCGCGCGGTAAATCGCGTTCTATACCCGCCAGGCGTTGTTCCAGATAACGCTTGCGCCAACGTGCGACTTGCAGGCGATCCACCCCCAGGCGCTCCGCAATTTCCTTGTTCTGCAAGCCCTCTGCCGCCAGCAATATCATCCGTGCCCGTAATGACAAGCGAACACTGCTTAATCGGGAGGCGACTATACGGGACAACTCGGACAGCTCTTCGCTGGTTAAAGTGACTGTGGGCGCAACTCGCAAGGCTCGACTCCATTCATACCTTCAACATGGAGCTATTTTATCATCATTAACCTTAAGGTTCACCAAGAATGCAACACTACACTAGCACAAATCCGTCCATCCACGGATGGTCAATGTGTTAAAAAATGTGATGATTTTGGCTTGCGCCAGGCGATGTACAGCGGTACGGTAGAAAGCAATGAGGCATAGCGAATCTGTGCGGGTTCGTTTCGTCAGGTCCTTGCCCGGAAGGACAATGCCGAGCAGCCCGGGAATGGTATCGCGCGTAGTTCCTCTGATTAGCCCACATCTGTGTGGGCTTTTTTCATCAATTAGGTTGCGCTGTTGCGATTTCAATCCGCGCAATCAGCTACAGTACATCCTCAGGCATGGGCTGGGCAGTTCGACATGCTTATCGTAGGCTCGCCTTCAGTGCCTTATTCGAATTGGCGTTATAAACAATGATAACATGTCATGCTTTCAAGGGAGGTTATGGTATGGCACGTCCATGCGAGTGGAATAGAGCATGTGGGGCAGCACGAGAGTTGTTGCGTAGCGCAAAGACCGCCGAAGAATTGCGGCGGGCACAGGCGGTATTGTTGCCTCTGGATTTGGGGTTAAGCCTGGAGCAAACGGCGCAGGCGATCGGACGCTCCGTGAATGCCACCTGTGCGATACGATACGCACCCGGTTTGCCAAAATTGCAGAAGGCGTTATGGAGCCACCCCGCGCTAAAACCGCATTGCGTAATCATGCGTTAATGAATCTTGAACGCGAAGCCCGTATCCTCGACGAGGTGCTGGCGGATGCGCAAAAGGGCGGTATCGTTGTGATTCCGCAGCTCAAGCCGGTGATTGAGGAAAAAGTGGGGAAGTCTATGGCACTGTCCACGATCTACCGCATGCTGGCCCGTCATGGCTGGCGGAAGCTGGCCCCGGATACCTATCATCCACAAGGCGACAAGGAACGTCGGGAAGTCTGTAAAAAAAACTGCCCGAAGCCATAGCCGAAGCCTTCACGATGTTTCCGACTGTCCGTCCTCAGCGCGTCATGTACCAGGACGAAGCGCGCTTTGGGCGGATCAGCGATACCCGCTATTGTCGGGCCAAAAAACCCTTGCGTCCCGAAGTCAAAGCGATGCTGATCTACCAATACACGTATGCCTATGCGGCCGTATCCCCTCAGGACGGACGGATGGATTCGCTGGTGTTGCCCGAAGTGAGCAGCAAATGCATGCAGATTTTCCTCAATGAGGTGGCCCAACGTTATCCCGATGAAAATATCCTCATGATTATGGATGGAGCTGGTTGGCACAAAAGTCACCATCTCCAGTTACCAGAGAATCTGCGTTTACTCTTTTTGCCGCCCTATTCGCCAGAGCTGAATCCACAGGAGCACCTCTGGGACGAGCCCCGCGAAAAGTATTTTCACAACCGGGCCTTTGACAGTCTGGAGGCACTGGAAGACCAGCTTGTTGTCGGTCTACGTGCCCTTGAGGAAGACCATACCCGCGTGAAATCCATCGTGGGATAGAAATCTATAATTAACTCTATCTCTGCTGCAAATTAGAATTAGGTGTTCTGTGATCCTGTGCCCAAGTCTTGGTGTCACGGATCGGCAATATGGAGCCAAACCATAGTCGGCGTAATGGCGCCACTTCCGGATCGGCATAAAGGAGCCAGTTCGGAGTCGGCGTAATAGCGCCACCCACTTAGTGCTTCAGTAGGGTCTTGAACTTCCCTTGGATCGGTTATCCTCCCAGCTTTTTTGGGGGGGGGTGACCATGAGTAATCGGAGGTTTGAGATGTTTACGATACGCCAAATCCTGGTGCGGATGCGCCAAGGTGATCGGGACCGAGAGATCGCCCGTTCCAAACTCATGGGGCGCAAGAAACTGGGTGCCCTACGTAACCAGGCTGCCCAACACGGCTGGCTTGATCCCCAGCAGCCTTTACCCGACGACTGCGCGCTCGCCATTCTGCAGCAGCGCCGCAAGCAGGCCATGCCTACCCAGTGTGTGTCCACCCTCAAAGACCATGAGGAGCAAATCGCCAAGTGGGCTGCTGAAGGCATACAGGGCACTACCATTCACCCTGCCCTGGTGCGTAATCACGGGTACACCGGAAGCTACTCTGCAGTGCGTCGTGTGCTGCTGCGTGTCTCCCCGGTGAAGGCGCCCGATGCCTCTATGCGCCTCGTTTTTGCACCCGGCGAGGCCGCGCAGGTGGACTTCGGCGCCGGCCCCACCATGATCGATCCGGTAACCGGAGAGATCCGCAAGACCTGGTTTTTCGTTATGACCCTCTGCTGGTCCCGGCACCAGTATGCCGAGATTGTCTGGAATCAGACGACGATGACCTGGCTGGCCTGTCACCGCCATGCCTTCAACTGGTTTGGTGGCGTGCCAGGCAGGATCATCATTGATAACGCCAAATGTGCCATCACCAAGGCCTGCATCAACGATCCCACGGTTCAACGGGCTTATGCCGAGTACGCCGAAGGGTATCTGTTCAGGATTGATGCCTGCCCGCCTCATGACCCCGCCAAGAAAGGCATCGTGGAGTCAGGGGTCAAATATATCAAGAAGGCCTTTCTGCCCCTACGCGATTTCCGTGACCGAGATGATGCCAATCGCCAGCTCCAGGAGTGGATCAGGGCGGAGGCGGGCCATCGCATTCACGGCACTACCCGTCAGGCGCCTCTCACCCAGTTCGTCGATGTGGAGAAACCCCTCTTGCAGCGCCTGCCGGAGGCCCCTCCCGAGATCTCCGAGTGGAAGCAACCCAAGGTGCACCGGGATGCTCACGTCCAATATGCCTACTGCTTCTACTCCGTCCCCTTCCGTCTGATCGGACAACAGCTCTGGCTGCGGGCTGCTGATACCACCATCCGGATTTACCAGGAACATGAATTAGTCGCCACCCATCCCCGGCTGTTCCAGCACGGCACCGCCTCTACCGTGGCCGACCACATGCCGCCGGAAGCACAGGCCTGGCAAAGCCAGGATATCCAGTGGTGCCTGCGGATGGCGGAGGCTATCGGACCGCACTGTTACGGCGTCGTTCACCAGCTCTTTGCCGATCGCGTGCTGGTTAATCTGCGCACCGTACAAAACATCCTGCGACTCCGGGACAAGTACACCCCTCAACGGCTGGAGGCGGCCTGCGCACGGGCGTTGCGCTTCAGTGTCCGGTATCCTGGATTCCCTGGAAGCGCGTAATCGCCAAGCGGTGGATGGCCAACTGGCCTATACCGAGTTCCTCGCCCTGCTCCTGCAGGATGAAGTGGCCCGCCGGGACCAACGTAAATTCGATACCCTCCTGCGTCAGGCCCACTTCCGGAATCACAAAACCCTGGAAGACTTCGCCTTTGACCGGTTACCGAACCTGAACCGCTCTCTGGTGCATGACCTGGCTACGGGTCGCTACCTGCAGGAGCAGGCACCCGTCCTGATCGTCGGGCCCTGTGGCACCGGCAAGAGCCATCTCGCCCAGGCGCTGGGGCATTGTGCCATCCGCCAGGGGGTGACGTGCTCTTTATCACCCAAGGTGATCTGGTGGGCTCCCTGCATGCAGCGCGAGCCACCGGTGGCTTTGACCGGCGCTTCCGCCAACTCGCCAAAGTGACGCTACTGATCATCGACGACTTCGGCCTCAAACCCATGCGCCCGCCCCATGACGAGGATTTCCACGACCTCATCGCCGAACGCTATGAGCGCGTCTCCACCATGCTGACCAGCAATCTCGACTTCACCGAGTGGGGAGACGTCTTCCCGGCCAACCGCATGCTCGGAGTGGCCACCCTGGATCGGCTGCGCCACGGCGCCTATCGACTGATCCTGGAAGGCGATAGTTTTCGCGCCCCACGACCACTCCCGGAATCCCCAAAAAACACCATTGCGAAAGGAGCCAAAAACACCCATTCTTAACACCGTTCGAGACCCCATTTCAGGCACTTTGAAATGGCGCCATTACGCCGCACATCGGTGGCGCCATATTGCCGGTCAGTGACACTTGGCAGCCAATTGGGTATAGGTGACTTTTTGTGCGGGATTCAGCAATGCATAGCCTTGGAGATGGTAGGGAACCATTTCCCACCCTAATCGCGTTTCTGCTTTTCCAACGCGAATAATGTCCTTTTTTATCGTTGCCAAGGTCGGATGTGCAGTAGCGGCGTCCTTTTCGTACTTGTCATATGCGCGCTGCAGTGCTCGGTCATCCTCGATAGTGTGCATAGCCATCTCATCCTTGAGCTGGCCTTCCCTCTGGATTTGTTCGGGTGTCAAGTGAAAAGCAGATTTGTTCTTGAGTATCCAATAAGGTCCAGGATGGTACCTTTTGAAAATAGATGAAAAACCAAGAGAATGGCTCCGAAAATACTGTTGGGCCTGTTTCTTTTGACTAGGGCTCATTGTTTCAAGTTGACCTAAAGACAAGGCATAGGCAGAGGAAGCGCTCAACAACAGAATGGCTGTGATACTCGATAGCATTACTTTTACAGATTTCATTAGTCAGTCCTTATAACAGTAAATATCTCCAAGTAAACTAGCAGCCCGTCGGTTTTAACTTCGGACTACTGCCAAATTTCGCCCCGATTTTTTTGAAATCACTCGTTTTGAGTCTTTTTTGGTCATTATTGCCCTGTTTTTTGCGGTTTATCTGCATTTTCCTGCCCTACAGACGCAATACGGCCATGCGTTTTATGTTCCACGCCAGGCAGACCAGACTCCATTCTCCTTGAACCTGACGCAGGCCGCGCAAGGAGAACTGCCGGAATCCCATCACCGATTTGATAATCCCGAAGACCGGTTCTACGGTTTGTTTGCGCAGACGGTAAACGCTTCGGCCTGCCTGCGTCTTCAGACGATGTATCATCGCCTGCATCCGGGTCGCATTTTCGGGGAGGGCTTCCGGTTCTGTATGCCGTTGCCGCCAGTCGGGATGGTGTTCTTCTCGGGCCACGGCAATAAAAGGGGTTATCCCCAGGGCTTCGCAGGCCTCCACATTCTTTTCGCTGCAGTAACCCATATCGGCCACCAGCGCTTCTATAGGTCCCAGTTGCGCTGTTTGTGCCTGGAGGGTTTCCAGCATGCGAATGACCTGTTCCTTGTCATTGGGGGCCTGACTGACTCCGGTGGCTACCACCAGCATCGTCTGGTCATCTACGGCGGCCTGGGCATTATAGGTTTGTTCAAAGCCACCGCCTGAGACCGGCATGATGCGGGATTCTTCATCGGTGAGATCGATCTGGTCTTGCGCTTTAGGCGCCGGGTCCGGTGCCTGGGGGGCTTTGCCTCGGGGCTTTTGTCCCAGGGCTTCCCGTTCTGCACGGCGCGCCATTTGCGTGTCGTAACGTTCTTTCTCTTTGGCATAACGGGCCTGTGCCCGCTCGGCAATCTTCGCCTTGGCTATTGCCATCACGGCCAGCCGGTCTGTGCGGCGCTGGATCTCTTCGGGCAGATTCACGCCTTCGGGAATCCCGGACTGATCCGCCTGTTCTGCCCGTGCAAAGAGTTCCTGTACTTCGGCCTGGAGATGGCGCTCCATCTGTTCAATATGCCCATGGGACAGGGCTTGATGTTTGGAAGCGTTGGCGTGGATCTTGGTGCCATCCAGACAGACCCGGCCGATCTTCAGCAGTTTCATCTCCTGCGCCAGTTCCAGGACCTGCACGAACAATCCTTGCAGTTCGCCCAGAAAACGGCGACGGAAGGTGGCCAGGGTATCGTGATCCGGATGGCTGCCTGCCGCGAGGTAACGGAACGCGACAGAATCATAGGTGGCTTGTTCCAGTTTACGGCTGGAAAAGACCCCGTTGGCATAGCCGTAGACCAGGCGATTCTGGTCTACGGCTATGCCAACGGGGTCTTTTCCAGCCGTAAACTGGAACAAGCCACCTATGATACTGTCGCGTTCC
>NZ_JACKYY010000077.1:0-6395 GCF_015100075.1 Acidithiobacillus sp. HP-11 | reverse complement strand
CGTGGGCTCGGAGATGTGTATAAGAGACAGAGGTATTCCAGAGCATGGGCAGTGTCCGTAAAACGCTCAAAACGGGCGGTCGGCAACCCGTGGCGCATCATGAAAGCCTTGGCATGGGCCTTGCTACCCTCCAGCATGGCACCTGCCTGATCCGGACCAAAAACCGGAATTCCGGCGCGGCGCAGGGCATCACCCACCCCCGCCACCAGAGGCGCTTCCGGTCCAATCACCACCAGTTGAATATCCAGAACATGGGCCTCAGCCACTACCGCCTGAGGATTGTTGGGGTTCAGCTGCAGGTTGCACAGCTTCTCTTCACCAGCCGTACCGGGGTTACCGGGCGCGCAATAGACGGTCTCGACCTGTTCTGATTGGGCCAGCTTCCAGGCGATGGCATGTTCACGACCGCCGCCTCCCAAAACCAAAACCTTCGCACCCATAAATATCCCTCTTAACCGTGGCGGAAGTGACGTACGCCGGTAAACACCATGGCCATCCCATGCTCATTGGCGCTGGCGATGACTTCTTCATCGCGAATGGAGCCGCCGGGCTGAATAATGGCTTTCACTCCGGCAGCGGCCGCCGCATCAACCCCGTCCCGAAACGGGAAAAAGGCATCGGAAGCCAGTGCCGCGCCGTGCAAATCAAAGCCCAGATCAAGTGCCTTGGCGGCCCCGCAGCGGGCCGCATCCACGCGACTCATCTGCCCTGCGCCAATGCCCACGGTCTGCCCTTCACGACCATAGACAATGGCGTTGGACCGCACATATTTACCGACCCGCCAGACAAAGGCGAGGTCACGCTGCTCCTGCAGGCTGGGCGCGCGCGTGCTGACCACCTGCCAGTCGTCTTCCATTTCCATGGCCTGATCAAATTCCTGCACCAGCAGGCCACCACGCACCCGCTTGTATTCCCAGCCCGGACGCTGCCAGGCGTGACCGTCTTCAAAAGCCAGCGCCCGCAGGTTTTTCTTTTTGGCCAGAATCAGGCGGGCATCGGGCAAAATGGCCGGAGCCAGTACCATTTCAACAAACTGACTACTGATCAGTTCAGCAGTTTGGGCATCCAGCGGTGCATTAAAGGCAATGATGCTGCCAAAGGCCGAAACCGGGTCGCCCGCCCAGGCGCGCTGAAAGGCACTGAGCAAATCCTGACCCAAAGCTACCCCACAGGGGTTCCCATGCTTGACCACGCAGCAGGTCGGTTCCGAGAATTCCATGACCAGAGCGACGGCCGCATCCCCATCGCCAATGTTATTGTAGGAAAGCGCCTTGCCCTGCAACTGATGGGCATCTGCCAGCCCCCCGCCACTGCCATCGCGGTAAAAAGCCGCCGCCTGATGGGGGTTTTCGCCATAACGTAATTCCTGCACCTTCTCGAACTGCAGGGAAAGGGTCTGGGGAAACTGACTTTGCTGGCCTTCCACATTGCGGCTTGACAAATAATTGGCAATAGCTCCGTCGTACTGGGCGGTATGAGCAAAAACCTTGGTCGCCAGATGAAAACGGGTAGCCGCCCCCACGCCACCGTGGCTTTGTTCCATTTCCTGCAAGACGCGGGAATAGTCATCAGGATCAACGAGAACTGTCACTCCTTCCCAGTTTTTGGCCCCGGCCCGGAGCATGGTCGGCCCACCAATATCAATATTTTCGATGGCATCTTCCAGCGTGCAGTCGGGGCGCGCCACGGTTTCGGCAAACGGGTATAAATTAACGCAAAGCAAATCAATGGGAAGGATATCCTGCTCCGCTATTTGCCGATCGTGGTCAGCATTACCGCGACGGGCCAGCAGGCCACCATGAATTTTGGGGTGCAGGGTTTTCAGGCGGCCCTCCAGCATTTCCGGAAAGCCGGTATAATCGCCCACTTCCTGAACGGCAATACCGTCGGCCATCAACACCTTGGCGGTTCCACCCGTAGAAAGAATTTCCACCCCAAAGTCGCGCAGTCGCCGTGCAAACTCCACCACCCCGCGCTTGTCAGAAACGCTGATGAGCGCCCGTGTTATTTCACCCATAAAGCCATGCCACCTTTGCCAGCCTAAAATTAAAAAAGGTACGATCAGGAGACCTGTCGTACCCAAACCTCCTGATGGAGGGAGCGTTCTTACTCGCATAACGCAAACCGCGTCAACGGAATGTGCCTATTGTAGAAGAGCCGCGCGGGGGATGCAAGCTGCTGCAAGCTGCCGGACAGATGCGACTCACCGGCAGCGGAACATTTTTTGTCGCAGATGCTGAGATTTTGGTCGTCGTCCATCTTAGATGGATGGCTAATCTTGCTGCATAGCGTTGAATCTGTTCGGGCGTGAGCACGGGCATGGCCGAATGGTGTCAGGATCTTAGACCAGACACCATTGCTGGTAGCGTCTTATGGCTAGTAGGCCCCGCTTTTCGAAAGCACCACCTTGATGGTGCGCAACAAAATGACGATGTCATACCATAGAGACCAGTTTTTTACATACCAGGCATCCAGATCTGCACGGTCTGCAAAGGTGGTTTCCGAACGTCCACTCACTTGCCAGAGACCCGTTATACCTGGCTTTACCTGGGCGTAGAGATTGATACCGTCACCATATCGGTTGATTTCGCGTGCCAGCAGGGGGCGCGGCCCAACCAGACTCATCTGACCCAGTAACACATTGAATAATTGAGGTAGTTCGTCCAGACTGGTGGCTCTTAGCAGACGCCCGGTTCGAGTCACTCGCGGGTCGTTTCTCAACTTGAAATTTCTGGAGTATTCAGCAGCTATATCTGGATTGGTTTCCAAATATTCACTTAATTTTGCTTCGGCATCATGAACCATGCTCCGGAACTTGAAACAACGAAAAGTTTTTCCGTTATGACCGACCCGCTCTTGTGCAAAAAATATTTTTCCACCATCTTCAGATTTTATTTTCCAGGATAAATAAGCAAGGACAGGGGAGACCGCAATGATGATCAAAGACGCGGCAAGCAGGTCAAATATACGTTTCAGAATACGTGGACCGGGTCGGGCGAGGTTGTCGCGTACCCGCAGCATAAAAACTTCCTGACTGAAAAAATGCATGACTTCCAGACCGAAAAGCGGTAAACCCCGCAAAGGCGGTGCAATGGTCAAACGGGGATAACCAAAACCCAAGGTGCGCACCAAGTGTTCTTGTGCCTCCCATTGCTCCATGTCCAAAGCTAACACAACATGCGGGTTGCCCAAATCCGCTAATTGGCCGATTGGATCATGACTCAGAGGCTCCATCCCGACCTGCGGATAATTCTGCCTCCCGGTCGACAGGCAGGCATTTTCAGGAATCAGGATTTTTTTGATGGAGTAGCCCAGTAAGGGTTCGCTGGTCAGGGCGCGAATGGCTTCGAGAGCATTTTTTCCGCAACCAATAATGACAACGGGCTTCGCCCAGGCCCCAAGACGAGCCAGCATCCAGCGCGTGGAATGTCGGGCGACGGGTAAAAACAAAAAAACAAGACCCCATGTGGAAAATAACC
This sequence comes from Acidithiobacillus sp. HP-11, assembly GCF_015100075.1. Classification (NCBI taxonomy): domain Bacteria; kingdom Pseudomonadati; phylum Pseudomonadota; class Acidithiobacillia; order Acidithiobacillales; family Acidithiobacillaceae; genus Acidithiobacillus; species Acidithiobacillus sp. HP-11. The sequence continues at coordinate 2,916 of NZ_JACKYY010000077.1, read as the reverse complement.
ACAGTCTTGAAAGAGGCCATTTTCCAATGAACGCGATAGCTGAATTCAGAGCAATAAACAGAATAAGAACAGCTAACACATCTCCTGCTTCATCCCAAAAAGCTTTTCTTTGGCTATAGTGCCCCTTGATGGCAAAGCTGATAATGACGGAGACGGTTAATATCAAAAAAAGCAATGTGTTAATTTGAGCCAGGCTCCCCCACCAATGCTGAAGAACCCACAACGGATTAATATCATAGTAGAGTGCGTGAGAAAGCCGGGCAAAGTAAAAAGCGGCAAGAAAGGCTAAAATATCTCCCAGCGCCATAATAAAAGGCGTCCAGCTAGACCATTGGAAAGTAGAGTGTGTGCGCATACTGGTTCTTATGGTGGCCATTGATCATTCTCCGAGCTTCGGCATGGACAATTCCCGATGGGCAAGCCGCAGAGAAAACCTGAGAACCAGCATATCCTGTGACGACTATCGAGAGCAATGATGATATCTTCTGCGGAAACTAGACAGATTCTCCACAAAGGGTCGTTTTTTGCTGGTTAAAACAAACAGTGATGATGTCATCCAGACGTTTGTGCATATTGTCAAGGGAAAACCGGTTGAGAGCTGTTACCCTGCCACGTTGCGCCATCAGCAAAGCCTGTTCTGGTTCATTAATGATCTCTGAAAGAACAGATTGCAGAGCCTGAGAATCGCCGGGGGTATAGAGCATTCCCGTGACGCCATTTTCTATGATTTCATTGGGCCCCCCGGATTTGCTGGCAACTACCGGCCTTCCGGAAAGCATACCTTCAACGATTACGCGACCAAAAGGCTCAGGTGCAATAGACGTGTGTGCGATTATATCGCAAGTCTTCATAAGTTCAGGGATATCACTCCGAAAGCCGAGCAGCTTTACTCTGTTTTCCAGGCCAAGAGTTTTGATTTCCTGTTCCAGATGTTGAGCGTAAGCATCCTCTCCGAACATGGGGCTGCCAACAATCAAGCCTTGTACTGCCGGCATCATAGCAAGCGTCCTCAAGAATACATCCTGCCCTTTCCAGGGGGATAGTCTGCCAAAAACACCAACCAGAGGCCGACTATCAAAGCCTAAGGCCTCACGCTGGTTTTCCTGAGAATTAGGAGTTTCGACAAATGGTTTCGTATTAAAAGCATTATAAATTAAATGAGTATTATCGTTACGACCAGTCAAAACCTGGAGAGCTTCTTTTGTTGACTTCGAGTTGACCAAAATTTGCGTAGACTTCTTTGCAGTATATCGAGCGGCCAGCAATTGAGCCTTGCCAAAATGCTCGGAATTCAAAATATCATGCAAGTACCAGACGACAGGTTTGGACGCCAATTGTCCAGCAAGAACAGAGACAAGACCAGCCTTTTGTGAGTTAGCAAAGATAAAATCGAAATTTTTTGCTTCCTGAGCTACGCTTCTGGCTAGACGAACCAATGAAGTGATGCTTGCCATGGGAATACGAGAACCTCTACGAATATTATTAAGGGCGCCATTTGGAATAATTATTTCAACTTTAACCTGACGTTTTACGAGTTCAACGCAGAGTGGGCCGTCTTCAAATAAAATAACTTTGCTGCCGTCTTTATATGGTGTAACAATATCTAAAAGGGCTAATTCACCACCACTAAGTTTTGCAGTTTGATCAACGAATAAAATATTCATGATATTGCCTCCCGATAAATTGCAGAAATCTTCGGAGTAACTGCTTTCCAATCGTAACGATTTGCATAGACTTGGCAAGACTCAGGTGAAGGGATTTTTGTTGTCCCGGATAAAATACTAATAATTGAATCAGATATTGCTTTGCTCCCGATATCTCTGGTTATCCATTCAGGATTGAAAGGTTTTATGATTTCTGGCAACCCCCCTACTGGGGTAACCAGTACAGGTGTGCCAGTTGCCATGGATTCTACCGTTATGAGACCAAATCCCTCTAAAGAAGTGCTGGGAACAACAGTGAAGTCTGCAGCACGATAAGCCATTGAAAGATTATCATCTGGTACGAAGCCGAGAAAGCGAATATTGTTTTTCAAGCCCATCTCATCAGCACTCTTCGCAAGCTCATTGGCCATATTGCCTTTGCCTGCAAGCATCAGGAGTACATCAGGAAACTTTTTACGGACGTCTTTTAATGCTATTAGAAGATTTTCCAGCCCCATCCGTCTGGAAAGACGACGGACAACGAAGAGGGTAGGTCTATCAGTGGGCCATCCCAGTTTTTTCCGAGCTTCTACCTTACCAATGGATATATTGAATTTTTCAGTGTCAATAGCACCGGGTACGACAGAAATTTTATCAACCGGAATTCGATAATCTTTTATCAAAATCTCCTTGAATGCTTCTGAAAGAACAATTAATTGGTTTGCTTTGCGGTAAACTGTTTTTTCAATATAATATTTTATAGCAGATCTGTTGTTTCCATTTTCCACTGCTGTTTCTTGAGCCCATGGCCCATGGAAGTGGACCACCAGAGCCTGTCGGGAAAGTAAATCAGCGGCAGGAAAACCATATAAGGCAAAATGAACACAAACAAGATCTGGATTAAACTCGTTGATTAATTTTTTTGTTGCAATGCGAGCATTGTACAATCTTTGCAAAAGTGGTAAATTTTTTTGTGAAAAAGCGCTGACCCGATTGTTGGTGTTTTTTTCTACTGCATTTGTTCCAATTACGAGACCACGACTTTGAATGTTTTGGTTTATTAGATGCTGGATCAAATCAAAATAATATCTTTCGAGTCCCCCAGAATGTTCAGGGAACCATGATGAACCCAGTTGTAGTGTTCGTATAGGTTCCTCGCTGTTTTAAGTGGGTAGCTTGAGATCCAGCTTACCCAGTACGAGGTAAGCCATGTTAATAAAATTCTTGTGGGTGCGATAGCCCCGTGCCCTGGATTTGGCGGACTGGAGCAGAC
>NZ_JACKYY010000073.1:0-7297 GCF_015100075.1 Acidithiobacillus sp. HP-11 | reverse complement strand
ACCGCTTCTCCTCCAGCTTGAAAGTCACATCGTCCACCATCCAYGGCGGAACCAACCCCAACGCCAAGGTAAACAGCTTGTCTTCGTCCATCATTAACCTTCCCTAGATCAGCAATGCCCTAAGACTACCGTACCCTCGTATCCACTCCAAGTAGCGAGGAGCCAAAAATATCCGCCGAATCAATCATCCAGTAGGCCATCCACTCTCCGGCTCGCCGCCACACATTGGCTCGCAACAACACCAGCTAGTGCGCTGCCTTTGTAGTATGGCTTTCGTCTCTGGTTTTCTTTCTGCTAGAGACAAACAACGCTAAGCCAAGGGCACCCAGCCCGTAGAGCACTACCGCACCCATACCGAGAAATACTGCAGTTGTCATATCCATTGTGTTAATCCTCTATTGCCAACAGCAAAGCCGCAATAACTTGGCAGGCGATCCACCAGATAAATGCCCCTAGCATAACCACGGACTGGTTCATGGAGTAGCCCAGCAGGCCCAACCCAATCCCCCCATAGGTGGAAGCCTTTTTGAGTTCTTCGGCTATGGAGCTTCGGACCTCTTTGTTGAAGCGCAGCTTCATCATCGTTACCCATTACCCCAGCATCTTCGTTAAGTCCGCCAGCCCTCGGATTAGTATAGCGTTTCAGTATCTGCAATGTCTTGTGCCCGGTAATGGCTGTCACCCCCCGGCCTGAAATGTCGCAGCAAGGTGCTTGGCTTATTCCTTGTCCATCCGCTACTACCCCATCCTCTTCGCCAGATCCTCAGCCCTCAGATGAGTATAGCGTTTCAGCATCTGCAATGTCTTGTGGCCGGAAATCGTGGAGACTTCCATGGGATTGAAGCCTTTTTCAAAAAGGCGGGATACGGCTTCGTGACGCAGGTCGTGGAAGCGTAAGTCATCAATGCCAGCGCGTTTGCATGCGCGGTCAAAAGCTTGCTTCATTGCTTCATAAGTCATGCCGAAAACCCGCCCGCCTATGGAACGGGGCAGTGCATCCAGTACCGTCACTGCGCGACTTGACAGGGGAACTGTGCGGGCGTCGCCGTTCTTGGTCTTGGGTAGGTAAGCGGTGCGTTTTTTCAGGTCCACATCAGACCATTGTAGGCCTATGGCGCTTTTCACCTGGTTGCCGGACTCTTTTCCAGGTTCCCACTTTTCCAGTATCTCGCCAGCCCGCATGGAGGTCTCAATGGCGAAAATGACACAGGGACGCAGCCAAGCGTTCCGTGATTCCGAGCATGCTGCAAGCAAACGAGATTCTTCATCAGCTTCCAGTCGGCGATCACGCGCCTTGGATTGTGCTGGCATGCGGATTTGCAGGCACGGATTTCCATGTGCAAGAGGTATGCTCCACTCTTTCATGGCATGAGTGATAACCCTTGAGAGTAGGGATATCTCGTGTCGTACTGTCTGGCTGGATACCACTCGCCCAGTCTTCTGGCTAATGGACTTTAGTCGGCGGTCGCGGTACTTCGCTATGGACTCTGGCGTCAAGGCAGCCAGAGATAATCGGCCAAGTTCGGAGGCGCTCAATATGCGGATCACTGATTGCGGCCCCTGGCGGCTCTTTTTCTCCGGCAATATTTCTTGCTCGTATCGCGCCAGCAGTGCCGTCACTGTAAGTGACTCGGCAAGGCTGCGGTCTCGCCATGCCCCCACATCCATTTCATGCTCGATAGCCCTTGCCCATGCATCGGCTGCGGCCCGAGTCCGGAATACCTTGGTTTGCGCCGGGTAGCCCCTCTTTCTAACTTTGGCTTGCCATCCAATGCGGTTGCCATCCCGATCTGTTTGCTCATAAAAGCCTGCCATGCTGAACCCCTCTGAAAGACCAGACTCAAGGCTCAGTGTCCATTTTTTGTCCATAAAAATCAAATTCAGAATTGCGTTATTTCATAACATGTTGTTTTATTTGGTGCCCCGAGCGCGAATCGAACGCGCGACCTACCGCTTAGGAGGCGGTTGCTCTATCCACTGAGCTACCGGGGCATGAGTCTAGTCTAGCAAAAGCAGGTTACCGGCGGCGAGTCCCCGGTTTATTCGCAGCAGCCAAGCAGATGCTTTCAGGTTAAGGCAAAAAAATACGTGGCATAGCACAAACCGTTTACTGCAAAGTGATAAGGACGCAGGATGACCCCACGTATGACCAGCAAGTAGGTATAAGTGCCGGCCAACAAAGTGAGTCCCGCCCCCAGCAGTACGGGGAAGGAGGGCGACCAGGGGGTGAGTAATACGCCAATGGCAGGCAGGAGGCTGCCCTGAAAAACCAGCGCACCGGTGATGTTGCCAAAGGCGAGGGTATCTTTGCCGCGCCGAATCCAGAGGATGCTGTTGATTTTTTCCGGAAGCTCAGTGGCTATGGGAACCACCAGCAGCGACAGGATCAGCGCCGAGATGCCCAGCCAGTGGGATAACCCTTCAATACCATCCACAAATAAACTGGCACCGAACACTATCATGCCCAAGCCGATCGCCAGTTGCAGCAGAATCACCGGCATTTGCACGGGCAAACCCGCTTTGCTGAGGTATAAGGCATGACCAGCTTCTGTGCCATGACCCTCGGCAACCAGGGCTGCCGAAGCGCGTAGGGTGACCAGCACATATAAAAAATACAGGGTGATCAGAATCAGGGCGATGCCGACTCGTACCAGGGTAATATGATGAGGGACAAACAAGGCGACGCAGGAGAGGCCAAAAGCCGCCAGAAACCATCCCAGATCACGGCGTATTCCGCTGGGTTCTGGCTGCAGGGCACCCTGCCAGCCCCGTTGCGGAGACACAAAAATGGCCATCAGAAATAAGGTCAGGGTGGATAACATCATGGGCGCGCCCAGAATGGCACCGACACCGACTTCTTCACCAAGATGGGCGGGTTTTCCCGATGCGGCCGCAAATACCGCGACGATGGGGACCATGGCCTCCGGCAGTGCCGTGCCTACAGCGGCAAATATCGAACCGGTGACGCCTTCGGATATGCCGAGGCGGTCACCCAGATGTTCCAGGGCATTGGTAAACGCCTCGGCCCCGGCGAGGATGATGATCAGGGCAGCAATCAGCAGGAGTATATTCATGAATGGATTATGCCACAGTGGTCTGTATCCACAACGACAAAAAACAGTCGCAAGATGAGTTTCAGCGTGGATTATGTTTATACTGCAAGCATCATCTGGAATGACCGAGGCAGGAGCAGAGTATGCAAAAGTTGTGCAGTTTCTTCGATCGGGATATTTACCATGTAGAAGGTGGGGGCGTACAGCCAGCAGTATATTTTATTGCCGATAAAGATGCCGGGGGCATTCTCGTCAACGCGCCGGAATATACCGAGGTATTGAAGGCAGAACTGGAAGCTTTGGCTCCGCTGCAGATATTGTTTTTGCCCAGCCATTTTGGGGCTCAGGATGTGTTGCTCTGGAAGCAGGCCGGTTGCAAGCTGGTGGCGCAGCCCGCCGAGGCCCAATTTTTGAACACGCCCATTGATATTGCCCTGGATAGCAAGTTGCGCCTGACGCGCACCATTGATTTTCTGCCCATGTCCGGCCGCACTCCCGGCAGTTGTGCTTTACGCCTGAAAAACAAGCCGGGTGCCATTTTTTTCGGTCCCATCCTCGAATGTGCCAGTCCGGACCAGTGGCCGACCCTGCTGGCCCATGCCGATGATCATTGCTGGGAAACCCGCATTTTCGGCAGCCTCGGTCTTCAGGATGTGCATTTTGAATATGCCTTCACAGATACCTTTGTGGCAGACAGGACGCCCGTTGGTCCCGGGGCAGATCTGGCGATTCAAACAGAACTGCAGGCGGCTCTCGACGCCGACTGATTTTGCCGAAGCGCATTTATCGACAAGAAAACACTGCAAATTCGCGATAATTGGCGTATAGTTCTGACCCTGAATTCTCTTCCGGGTGTGTCCATGTCTCAACAATCTGATCTCCGTTTTAGTGATTTTGCTCTCGCCGAACCTTTGCAGAAGGCGGTGGCGGAGATCGGCTATGAACAGCCTTCCCCGATTCAGGAGCAAAGTATCCCGCCGCTGCTGGAAGGCCGTGATGTCATTGGCCTCGCCCAGACAGGTACGGGTAAGACGGCGGCTTTTGCCTTGCCACTGCTCAGTCGCGTCGACATCAGCCTGCGCATTCCGCAATTGCTCGTTCTGGCTCCCACTCGCGAATTGGCCATCCAGGTTGCCGAGGCCATGCAAAGCTACGCCAAATTTCTGCCGGGTTTTCATGTATTGCCTATTTACGGTGGACAATCCATGGGCTTGCAACTGAAGCAACTGCAGCGGGGGGTACATGTAGTGGTAGGGACTCCGGGGCGTATTCAGGATCATTTGCGCCGCAAAACCCTGCGCCTTGACCAATTACAGGCGGTAGTTCTGGATGAGGCCGACGAAATGCTGCGCATGGGCTTCATTGATGCAGTGGAAGACATCCTGCAGCACACGCCGGATGGTCGGCAGGTGGCCTTGTTCTCGGCGACCATGCCCGATGCCATTCGCCGGATTGCGAAAACCTATCTCAAGGACCCTCTTGAAATCAAAATCAAGTCGGCGACGACCACCGTAGCCACTATTCGTCAGCGTTACTGGCAAGTGAGTGGTACCCACAAGCTGGATGCGCTGACGCGGATTCTGGAAGTCGAAGACAGTAATGCCTGGATTGTATTTGTCCGCACCAAAACTGCGACTGTAGAACTCGCCGAGCGTCTGGAAGCACGCGGTTATGCCTGCGGTGCCCTGAATGGTGATCTGAGTCAGGCCCTGCGTGAACAAACCATCGAACGCTTGAAATCCGGTGCGCTGGACATTGTGATTGCTACGGATGTCGCGGCGCGGGGCCTGGATGTGGAACGCATCACCCACGTCATTAATTACGATATTCCCAATGATACCGAGGCTTATGTGCATCGGATTGGGCGTACCGGACGGGCAGGACGAACCGGTGATGCCATCCTCTTTGTGGCGCCGCGCGAGCGTCATTTGTTGCGGGCTATTGAAAAGGCTACCGGCCAGACGATTACGGCTATGCATCTGCCGAGCATCGAAGATGTGGCCGACCGCCGCATGACCCAGTTCAAGGACCAATTGTCGGAAGTGATCAATGCTCAGGATTTGTCGGTTTTTGAATCGCTCATTGCCGATTATCAGCAGGAACATGACGTGGGCCTCAGTGAAATTGCGGCAGCTCTGGCCTACATGGTGCAAAAAGAACGGCCACTGGTGCCTGTTGAAGAACCCACCCGGCCCATGCGTACTGAGTCCTCAGGATCGGGGCGGCCAAGTCCTTCACGGCGGCGCGGCGATGACGAAAGGCCAGTGCGCAGTGATCGCGGTGCTAACCGCACACCCCGTAAACCCCTTGCTGATGATCAGCCGATGCGGCGCTTCCGTCTGGATGTCGGCGAAGATCACGGCGCCCAGATCAAAAATATTGTCGGCGCTATTGCCAATGAGGCAGGGATTCCCAGTCGCAATATCCGCAAGGTGGAAATCCACGGCGAGTACAGTACGGTAGAGTTACCGGCGGATCTTCCTGCGGCCGCCTTGCAGCATTTGCAGAAAGTCTGGGTGGCGGGACGGCCGTTACAAATTGCCCCACAAGAAGCTGGAGGCGATAAATCGGGAGCACCCCGTCGGTCTTCAGCACCACGTGCGCGTACCGGGGGAGACGCGAAACCATCCAGAAAGATTTTGTCGGCAACTACCAAGCCATCGAAAGGTGAGGGTAAACCGCGTGGTAACTCGGCTGGCAAGCGCAAAAAGCCAACGAGAGAGAGTTAGAAAATATAAAAACCGGATGCGCGAAACATCCGGTTTTAACGCTGAGCCCTAATTAAGCCCGGCGGACCTTTTCGGCCTGCAGACCTTTGGGTCCACGAGTGACTTCAAAGTTGACCCTTTCACCTTCAGCCAGGGTTTTGAAACCCGTACCTTCAATGGCGGAATGGTGCACAAACACGTCTTCCTTACCATCTTCAGGTGTAATGAAACCAAATCCCTTACTGTCATTGAACCACTTCACTGTACCAACCGCCATTTCACACCCCAAAATAATCAAAAATAGCCCAACCGGCTACTTTCAAGAATAGCATATACCTGCCCCTGCGCAAGTTGCTATGCTGATCAGCCTGTTAGCGTATATTCAGCTTTTGGAAATGCCGTGTTTTTCCATCAGGCGATATAAAGACACCCGCGAAATGCCCAGCTGGCGGGCAGCCATGCTGACGCTGCCGCGACTTTGTGCCAGTGCTCCACGAATACTACTGGCTTCGGCACTGTCACGGGCTTCATTCAGGGTGACCTGCATGCGTGAATTGGTGCGCCGCTCCAGACCTAAATCAACCGGTGAAATCAGGAATTTTTCACACATGACCATGGCTCGACGGACACGATTGATGAGTTCTCGGATATTGCCCGGCCAGTCATAATGATTCATGGCATGGAGTGCTTCTTCGCTGAATCCTTTGACTCGATGTGCTTTTTCATCCGAAAAGCGCGTGAATATATATTGCGCCAACAAGGGAATGTCACCCACACGATCACGCAAAGGCGGCATTTTTATCTGCAACACATTCAAGCGGTAGTAAAGGTCCTGTCGGAAACGTCCGTCCTTGATGGCTGCTTCCAGATTAATATGGGTGGCAGCGAGCACGCGGACATTGACTTCTATATCCTGACGGCCACCAACGCGGTGAATGGTTTTTTCCTGTAAAAAACGCAGCAGATTGGTTTGCAGGTCCATCGGCAAGTCGCCAATTTCGTCCAGAAAAAGGGTTCCGTCAGTGGCAGACTCAATGCGTCCGATTTTGCGTTCATGGGCACCGGTAAAAGAACCTTTTTCATGCCCGAATAATTCTGATTGAATCAGGTTGGCAGGAAGAGCACCACAATTGACGGCTATAAAGGGCCCTTCTTTACGCGTGGACCTTTCATGAATAGCTTGAGCTGTCAGTTCTTTGCCCGTCCCGCTTTCGCCCGTGATGAGAACGGGCGCTTCTACGCCAGCGACTTTGCGAATTTCCTGATAGATTTTCTGCATCTGGTCACTGGCGCCAACCATCTGGCTTTCGGGATGATGGTGAAGATCCCACTGTCCGCCCTGAAAGGTGTCAGCCGTCATTTCTGCCATTCCAAATGCGTGTCCCAAGGTGATGGACAGACGCAGGGCATCTAAAGGCAAGGTGTGATAATCATAAAATGGCTCCTCGCTACTTGGAGTGGATACGAGGGTACGGTAGTCTTAGGGCATTGCTGATCTAGGGAAGGTTAATGATGGACGAAGACAAGCTGTTTACC
>NZ_JACKYY010000071.1:0-7580 GCF_015100075.1 Acidithiobacillus sp. HP-11 | reverse complement strand
ATACCATGCAGAACCACTGGAGCAGACTGTTGAAACCTTCCAGAGTGCCGTTACTCAGAGCCATCTGAGTAACGGCACTCTGGAAGGTTTCAACAGTCTGCTCCAGTCCGCCAAATCCAGGGCACGGGGCTATCGCACCCACAAGAATTTTATTAACATGGCTTACCTCGTACTGGGTAAGCTGGATCTCAAGCTACCCACTTAAAACAGCGAGGAACCAGTCAAAGCGCTCCCAAAGGAACATCGGATCAGTGGTTGGTATTTTTGGCTGGTGGCCGTTGTCTCTGTGCTTTCTGCGGGGCTGGGCGTTTATGGTGGAGTCATCAGTATCCCCGGAATGTCATAAAACATGGTTTCAATCTCAGGCAGATGCACAATAAATCTGCGGCGCTATTTTTATATGCTTGGGTTTCTCTCTGTTCTTGGTCAAGCTCCTGCATGGGCGGATAACCGGACTCAGTTAGGGGATGGATTTTCTCCCATTGCAGATTTCCAAGGTGAGTTGGACAGCAATCTTAGCGGTGGCGCTGCGCTGGGCAGCACTGGCACTGCCTATTTCCAGGGAGGTTTTTCCTGGAGCAGTCAGGGGGCAGGATTTTGGCCTGACGGACGTTTGGTAGCGACGTATCTGGCTGTGGTGACCGGCCAACCGGACGAATATGTTGGCGATACTCAGGGAATCAGTGGATTGACTACGCCTTACAATGTGTCGAGAGTCTATAAGTTGTATTACCGCCAAAGAATCTCATTGGTAACCGTACGCGTCGGTTTAATGAACGCCAATGACTATTTTGATGATGCCGGCTTGTCCTGCGACCTGTTCAATGCCTCTTATGGCACTTTTCCAAACTGGAGTCAGAATCTGGAAGGTTCTTCGACTTATCCATTTTCCAGTCTTGGCGCAATGGTGACTCTTGGGCAGGGAAGCACAACTTTAAATGCTGGCATTTTTGGAGCTGATGCTCAACAGCCTTGGCAGCAGCCATTGAATCGGGGAACGCTTTCACTGCTTGAACTGGATCACACGGGTAAATTCGACGCCGGTTCTTACACTCTCAAAGCGGGGATTTTTCGCAACCAACAGAGGGCAGCTCTAGCAGCTACTCTAGGCCCGGACACCAGCGGTTTCTATGGCATCGGTGAATACCGATGGACATCCGATGCGTTGCATTGGGGCGCCTTTCTGGTGGGTGGAGGCGCACCCAATCCAATCAATCCCGTCCCCTGGTATGTGGGAGGCGGGCTCAAATTGGCAGGCTATCTTCCGGAGATGCCGAAAGATGCAGTATCCCTGGGTTTTTCGCGGGCCATGCTTCGGGGATTGCCGCATGCTGAAACCAGCTATGAAATTGGTAGGGAATGCTGCGACGACCAGAACAACAAATATTGCGTATATGCGCTTACGCAACTGCATAGTACGCTTGAAATTTGTGGAACCACAGCGCGGGCAATGCTCTCGTTGCAAGCCGACTACCTCGTTCAATTCGTCTTCAAGAATCCCTGCTTGGTAGTCTGAGAAGAGGTTTTTAGCCTGTGTCAGGAACTCTGGTGGTACCTGTACACACGTGCCACCAAGTGCCAAAGACATTGGCCAATTTACGATGGCATGATTTGCAAATGCAACCGTAGCCGGAATGCCGTCTGCTTCGAGCCTCGCCCGTACTACGTAGGCCTCCCAGGGATCAAGAAACTTGGCTACCGTAACGAGCATGATTCTTGTGAAGGCTAACGCTAGAGCTCAGCCGCCGACAGCCCGCGTAGCGGGATGGCTGGCAGCTGCAGCGATTTGTTAGGCCCACATACGTTAACCACGACGACGTTCCATGACTTGGCCGAAGTGAACTGCAGAAAATATTGCGATTGCCAAGAAACCGACTAGAAAAACAAACAGCGACAGGCTCAACTTCATAGCGAAAGGCGCAAGTGACAGAAGTACGAGGCCGACCACAAGGTTGAAAAATCCCCATAGAACGTTTACCAGCGGAGAAGAATTACCGATGCCGGACGGCTTGGCAAATGGCGAAGGAAATGGTGCACCTTGAAGCCCTGCTATGAGGTGCGGAAGGCAATTGCAGAGAAACGCACCTGCGAAAAAGTGATAGACGAATTCCATGTGGATTCCTCTGTGGGCCTAACGTTTAGGTTAAGCGGGCGCGCGCGAGGCGCCAACTACGAAGTGAACCGGCATTTCGCGCGCTCCGCTTGAACCGAGGGTTAGCGATGACATAGTTTGTATGCTTTTCGTGGTGCGAAACAATGCGGAACAAAACGACAAAACATGAAAACAGGATTTGCGGCCTGTGCAGCGAAACAGAAAACGAGAATAGCGGCCAAGCGCGGAACACTGGCGCATTGACGGCAGAAAAGCAGTGCGCCAGGCGGCGAATGAATGCGAAACAAGGAGCGAGGATTTCGACTTTTGCATGGCCAGAAAATAATGAGGCGCCAACGTAATTTAGATTGCACCATGCTATCACTCAATTACTGTCTAATGCAATATTAACACCAACCGATACACGGTAGATTTGTTCTAAGAATAATCTTGATATAAACCAGAGCAATACCCCCCGATGCTGGACACCGACCCCGATTTCAGATATAACGGGCGGTATGGAAACGATCAAATCCTTCAATTCGCCCCTCGCCAGTATCCAGGTACGCCCCATCCAGCGCAGCGAGGAAGCCCGCTATCAGGCCTTGATGGCTGCGCATCATTATCTGGGTGCGGTGCCCAAAATAGGCGAGACCCTGTGGTACGTCGCTACCTGGCAGGATCAATGGGTGGCGCTGATCAGCCTGTCCGGGGCCGCATGGAAATGTGCGGTGCGGGATCGCTGGATCGGTTGGGATTTCCGTTCTCAATATGGGCGTCTGAGGCTCATTGCCAATAATAGCCGCTTTCTGATTTTGCCGGATTGGCATCGGCCCAATGTGGGGTCGCGCGTCTTGTCCCTGGTTGAGCGGCGTATCGTATCCGATTGGCAAGCCCGTTTCGGGCATCCCTTGTTTTTGCTGGAAACCTTCGTCGATCCGCAGCGTTTTTACGGCGGCGTGTATCGTGCGGCCAACTGGATGGAACTGGGATTGACGCAAGGCTATCGGCGTACCTCAAACGGTTACAGCGCCACCCCAACCGCCTCCAAACGGGTCTTTGTCCGGCCGCTGATACGCGCCCCCCAAGCCCATTTGACCCACCCAGACTTTGCCCACCTACAACTCACCGGAGACCCCAACCGCATGCTCAATGCCGAAGAAATGCGCGCGTTACCGCTCTGCTTCTCGGAGATCAAAGACCCTCGCAGACCTCAAGGAAGACGCCATCGCTTATCCGTCGTGCTGGGGATCGCAGCCGGCGCCACGCTCTGCGGCATGTCGGGCTATAAAGCCATGGCGGACTGGGCTCAAGGGCTCGGGCAGCCCGCCCGCGAGCGCTTCGGCTGCCGACGCGAGAATAAACAGTATGTCGTCCCCAGTGAATTTGTGATCCGGGATTGCCTGGTGCGGGTGGAGCCAGACACCCTGGATCGGGCACTCCGACTCTGGAGTGAATCCTGGGGAGAAACGGCGGATAGCGCCTTGGCCATGGATGGCAAAACCATGAAAAACGCCATCGACGCAAACGGTGAACAGACACACATTCTCAGTGTGGTAGTATAGTGGACCCCTCTGTCAAGACAATAATCAGCCGAGTTTAAGAGGGTAACCTTTCACACGCAGCGGCACGGCGCTGCCCCGGTTTTGCTTCTGATTCTGTTTCCTGACGATTTTCTTTTTTCGCGGCGAATTTATCCACTATCGTTGCGCCGCCACCGTTCGCTGTCCGGTAGACCTCGTCCGGCGTGCTGTAGTCCAGCGATTGATGCATTCTCTCGGTGTTGTAAAATACAAAGTATTCCGTCAGCCCCAGCAGTAATTCCGGCAAGGTGGCATAGCCTTTCAGATACACGTCTTCGTGCTTGACGCTCCGCCATAGCCGTTCCACGAAGATGTTGTCCAATGCCCGGCCACGCCCGTCCATGCTGATCTGGATGCCTGCTGCCGCCAACCGCCCGGTGAAGCTCGCCGAGGTGAACTGGCTGCCCTGATCGGTATTGAATATCTCCGGGTTGCCGTAAGTCTGTAGTGCCTGATCCAGACAGTCCAGACAAAATCCTGTGTCCATGGTATTCGACAATCGCCAGGCCAGTACCTTGCGCGAGTACCAGTCAATGATCGCCACCAGGTAGACAAACCCTCGCGCTAATCGGATGTAGGTAATATCCGTGCTCCACACCTGATTGGGCCGGGCCACTTCCATGCCTCTGAGCAGATACGGGTAAACCTTGTGCTCGGGATGCGGAAGGCTGGTATTCGGCCCTGGCGCCATGCCGGCCAGTCCCAGTATGCCCATCAGCCGCTGTGTCCGCTTGCGGTTGATCCGATGTCCCATGCCGCGCAGATACACGGTCATCTTGCGGCTGCCGTAGAACGGGTGGCGCGTGTATTCGGCATCGATCAGTGCCAATAGCGTCAATTCCTGTTCGTTCGGCTTGGGCACAGGGCGCGGCGCGTAGACGGTAGAGCGGGCAACCCCTGCCAGTTCGCATTGCCGGGTCAGTGCCAAGGGGTCAAGAACGTTGACCCAAGGTTTGCGCGTTTCTACTGGGCTATCCCGGACTTTTTTTTAAGCCAGTCCAGTTCCATCTTGAGCCGCCCAATCTCTGAGTAGAGCCGCTCCGTGCTGGCGGATTGATCCACCGGCTTGGGGCCACGCTTGGCTTCGAATAGGCCTGCCGCCTGTTCTTGCAGCTCCTTCTTCCACAGTCCCACCTGAGTCGGGTGCACGCCAAATTCCTGAGCGATCTCGTTGACCGTCTTGATCCCTCGAACCGCTTCAAGTGCGACCTTGGCTTTCTGCTGACTACTAAAAATCTTGCGCTTCCGTTCACTCACAACCTGCTCCTTATTTACAGCAGGTTACCATCTTAAATAACCGTCCGGAAATTGGGGTCCACTATAAAATAACCAGCACATTTGGAATCATACCGGGTATAAAAATCCAACCGGATGTTCAGGTGGTTACGCATCCTGGAGGTGATTTATCAACTGCCTTGGTCGGCATTCTCCGGTTAGATGTGAATCTGGTAGAACTAACCAATGGAAATGCTTTGTGAGATGGGTGAATAGAGGGCATAAGCCAGGTGAGAATACACCATCCCTACTCACCCGTTGTCGGTAAATATTACCTTTTTGGGACTGCTACTTGTTGATGTTTTTATGAAGCCAAAGCTTTGTGCAAAGCAACGGCACCTAAAATCAGGAAAAGCACAGCCGCTATTGCATGTACCCAACGGATTGGAAGGCGGTCAGCAAAATGGTGCCCAAAAAACACAGCGGGACCATTAGCGAGCATCATGCCAATGGTGGTCCCAGCCACAACCGGTAACCAGGTTTGAAAATGTGCTGCCAGGACCCTGCCCCGAAAGAGAAGATTGCGCCGTCCAGCCTGAAGGCTGGGGAAAACTCAGTAAGCCGGTATGCATTAAAGTTTGCAAAAAAAGTTATATCAGCTTGTTAGTGATATTTTTTAACATATTTATTATACTATGCTTATTCATGGTTAATAAGCCTAAGAGATATATTAACTCCAAGCAATTTCATCATTTTTACTAAAATATTTTGTACCGTGTTTTCAGGCATCGTTGTCATCTTCTTTGGTGAATCTACATGATGATAGGCAAATGCTTTCCCGTTTCTCCAATTCTTAGCTATTGATCTTACATGTCCGTTATTGGCTATGATGCTATCAATCAGCGAACGCAAAAAAACGTCAAAATTCTCGATTGACGTAAGCGTGAAAGCCAAGCCTGCAAATGATTCTCCGGCCACATCCGTGCGATGTTGAATGTCAAGGACGTATATATCAGTGTTAGCGAATGATATTTTAACCAGTAATAATCCCCTTCTTTTCTCGGGCTTTCCATATGTTAATGGAAATCTACGAGGGAGCATTTTGATATCCTGATCGTTGGTGTTGTTGTTTTTTGTGGCATTATTATTTTCTCTTTTTAGAGGAAAATTTATGAGCCTTGGGATACCTGAATTGCAAAATCCGTTTGTGATATCGTAGTGATACACGGCCGTTATGTGTTTTTTGTTTCTTTCAGCAATATCATTGATAGCTTTCCATATTGACCATAATTTGTCAATGGATTCTGTTGGTTGCTTGCTATGTGTTAGCGCTTCTGTGGTGTTGCCACTAGAACCGTAAGCTTCACTGGTTGAGAATGTGTCATCGGATGTGGGAGTTTCCAGGTTTGTTAATTTTTTATCTTCTGATTTGCTGTCATTTTTTCTTGATGAACGTTCGCGCGTTAGTTTTTTGGATTTAATATTTGGTACGTTGATCCATTCAAAAGCTGGCTCTGAAAACCTCTTTAACTTGCCATTCGAGTTCGGTGATTTGTTATCAAGTAGTTCTGGATCTGAATGTTCATCGTTTGATGTCTGGGTCGTAGAAGACGGACAAGAAAATTCATCTTCCGGTAAGTTAGTGGTTTTGGTGTGGTACTTGTAAATTAAATACGGTGGATATTTTTCAGGGCCAATACCCAGTATGTTTAATGCGAGAAATGTTTTTGTTTCCTTAATGTAAAAACCTGAAACGCTTATTTTACCTTTTTGCTTTAACCAGGGAGCTACCTTTAGAAAAATCCGATTGTTTTCATCGCTTGATAAAGCCTGTGCAGCAATATGTTTTGCTTGAAGTGTAGCGTAGTTGTCATACTTGATATGAGAAAGGATGTGAACATCAGACTTGTGCGCTGTGCTGGGTAAGAAAATTGCCCAATTATTGTTTGCTTCTTCATCGTTTAGTTCTTCAGATCTAGAGAACAGTCTGTTTTCTATCTCCGCCCATGGTAATGTCAGGAAGTGACGACGCAAAGCCGAACTGCCATAGCAACGCGTAAAAAACACCAGAGATGGAATGAGTAGGATTTGATCGTTGCCAAGGAAGAACTTAAGCATCCAACTTCCGGCAAGGTCATTCTTGCAGGGGTAGAACAGAGGATATACGTTGGGTGGAACTAAAGGTTCTTTGTCTCCATTTAAGGTGTAGTATTCCCATCCGCGATGTGAAAAATCAACCTTGAATTGCTTTGTAGTAAATCTTGCCCGTGAAACCATCTTCCCCTCATGCCAGACACTACCAATAGGGAGAAGCCCTAAATTTAGGGCGGACACTTTATGGCAGCGGAACTCACCATATAATCTGCCATCATTAACATCATGGAAAAGAACAGTTGCCAGTGGTTGTGAACGGTCATTGTTATTTTGATGAATGGCACCATACCACATAACCGCTCTTTGACGATCGCCGAACGGATGGCCTCTTAGTGAATCCATCACAAGTAGTTCTGATTGAGAGTCGATGGATTCGAAGTCGAAAATTTTCATACTGTGATTGGTTCCTCGTCATTTCAAGTGGGTAGCCTGAGATCCAGCTTGCCCAGGATCAGGTAGGCCATGTTGATAAAGTTCTTGTGCGTGCGGTAACCCCGAGCCTTGGCCTTGGCGGATTGAATGAGGCTGTTGAAACC